>NZ_QRVW01000017.1:0-53239 GCF_003458855.1 Mitsuokella sp. AF21-1AC | reverse complement strand
AGTTTCATCTCATTCACCTCCTAGTATTATTTTACCAAAAGGCGAATAGGTTTACAATATTTAATTATATTTACATAGATTTATCCGTTCGTGGTATGAGAGGGACATTGGAATTGAAACCATTTAATACGATTCCTCATTCGTTCCCAGCGTGAAGGATATTCTATCGATAAATTTATCCAGATATTTATTGATTTATATAAAATTTGGTAACAGTTTAATTTCCCATTGAATACAAACGAGGTCAATCGAAGCAGATTGATGCGGACCGTCTGCAACTTTGCTGTCAGGCCATGTGTCTAAGTGAAATGTTGAGTGTCCCTATAGAAGAAGGGGCATTGTATTACCATGAAACACATCGGCGTGAACGCGTTTTATTGACAGAAAATTTGCGTAAGGAAGTCAAAGAAATGCTGGATCAAATGCACCATTATCTTCAAACTGGTTATGTCCCTAAAGTACGTCCCAGGAAAGGTTGTTCGAGTTGTTCATTAAAGGAACTTTGTTTGCCTGTAATTTGCAAAAAGAAGTCAGTTGATTCATACTATAATGCTGTATTCGAGGATGATTTGCTATGAGAAAGTTATTCAACACATTATATGTGATGACTCCGGAAACATATTTGGCTTTAGAAAATGAAAATGTTTTGGTACTGCTGGATGATCAGGTAAAAGGCAGGATTCCGCTTCATACGTTGGAACAAATCATATACTTTGGTTATAAAGGAGCATCACCAGCCTTGCTTGGAGAATGCGCCAAAAGGAATATAGGCTTATGCTTTTACCGTCAAAGCGGCAGATTTCTGGCCAGAGTGGTGGGAGTAACTCAGGGAAATGTTTTGCTGCGGAAAGAACAATACCGGTGTTCAGACAGCGAGGATAGGAGCTGTGAAATTGCCAGATACTTTATTGTTGGCAAGATATTTAATGCACGAAGCGTGCTGGAACGGGCAAAGCGCGATCATCCATTGAGCGTGGATACGCAGTCGTTGCAGGAAGTAAGTGCTGCCTTATGGCAGCTGGCCAAGAAGGCCAGGGAATGTCAGGATTTGAAGCACCTCCGTGGTTATGAGGGGGAAGCTGCAAGCTTGTATTTTTCGGTATTTGATCATCTTATCTTGCAGAATAAAAAGGTTTTTTCCTTCGAACAGCGGATAAAACGTCCTCCCAGAGATCCGGTCAATGCATTGCTTTCTTTCGGATATACCCTCTTAGCGAATGATTGTGCGTCAGCTTTGGAGTCGGTAGGATTGGATGCTTATGTCGGCTTCCTGCATCGCGATTGCCCGGGACGAATGTCTCTGGCTTTAGACTTGATGGAAGAGTTGCGCAGCATTTATGCTGACCGGTTTGTTCTGACCTTGATCAATAATCGCAAAATCAATGTGAATGCGTTTGATCAACAGGAAAATGGTGCTGTATTGTTGAATGAACAAGGACGTAAAGTTTTTCTTACCGATTGGCAGAACAGGAAAAAAGATGCGATACGTCACCCGTTTTTAGACGAAAAGATACCGTGGGGGCTGGTTCCTTTCGTTCAAGCGCAATTGCTGGCCAAGGTATTACGTGGCGATCTGGATATGTATCCGGCATTTTTGTGGAAATGAGATGAGAACATGCTGGTTTTAGTGACATATGATGTGAGTACGCAGGATAATGCGGGGAAACGAAGACTTCATCAGGTAGCGAAACGATGTGAGCAGTACGGGCAGCGCGTCCAGAATTCTGTATTTGAGTGCCTGTTGCAGCCGGATGAACTCGTTTTGCTGAAGCATCAATTATTGAAAATCATGGATCCGGAACAAGACAGCATTCGCTTCTATAATTTGGGTGCAAAATATCAATCGAAGATTGACCATTATGGTGCAAAGCATACTTATGATCCGGAGGAGGTCCTGATGTTGTAGGCAGGTGTCCTGAGAAAATACTGGAAAGCGGCGGGGATGCTGTAGGTTTCGGCGAGTTCCTGCGGGGAGGCCCAGACGAGCGGCGTGTTGTCTTCGGCTACGATGCCAGAGTCCGGGTTTTTGAGCAGGACCTCAAAGCCGCGCATCTGCCATTCGACATGGGAGAAGATGTGGCGGGCGTCTGGCAGGCGGTGGATTTCCTGTACGGAGAGGCCGTGTGCGTCTAAATGCGCCTGGACTTCTTCTGCCGTGAGATGTCCTTTTAGATGCGGGAGTTCCCATAGTCCGGCCAGCAGGCCCTTGGCCGGGCGTTTCTGCAGGGCAATCGCTTTTCCGGTGCGCAGCAGCAGCACCGTCAGGTTTTCCTGGCGGCGCTGCTTTTTGTTTTGCTTGACCGGCAGTTCCTGCTCACAGCCTTCGTCGTGTGCGAGGCAGAGCGGGGCGAGCGGGCAGCGGGCGCAGTGCGGAGCTCCATGGGGCAGGCAGATGGTGGCGCCAAGGTCCATGAAGGCCTGATTGAGGTCGCCGGCATCTTTTCCCGTGGGATAATGGGGAGCGAGGGCATCTTCTACGGCGCGTTTCACGGCGGGCTTTGCAATGTCCTCACGGCAGCCGAGCACGCGCATGACGACGCGCAGGATGTTGCCGTCGACTGCGGGCAGGGGCAGGCCGAAGGCGATGGAGCCGATGGCGCTGGCCGTGTAGCGGCCGATGCCGGGGAGATCCAGTAAATCATTGAAATCCCCTGGCATCTCGCCGTGGAAGGTATCCGTGAGGACGATGGCGGCCTTCTTGAGATTGCGGGCTCTGCTGTAGTAGCCGAGTCCCTGCCAGAGCTTCATGAGCGTCTCGTCGTCACAGGCGGCGAGAGATGCGATATCCGGGAGGGCCGCAAGGAAGCGCTGGTAGTAGGGGATGACCGCAGAGGCTCTCGTCTGCTGGAGCATGATTTCGGACAGCCAGGTGTGATAGGGCGTCGGCTCTTCGCGCCAGGGGAGCTCGCGTGCTGCCGACTGTCCCTGGTACCAGGTGAGCAGGGGGCGTGGCAGCTGGCTGAGAATATCCGGATGAGGGAGTTTTATGGTTGCTTTCATGGTCTGTATCGTTTCCTTTTTATTATGGTTTCATGCAGTCGCCTGTGGATTCTTTTCCATCGTTGACTGATACTATCCATTGTAGCATGGAAGTGTCTTTGTGAAAAAGACGATAATACCGATACAAATAAATGTAAACAGGAATCTTGTTTTATCCTGTATAGAAAGACAATGGTATAGAAAATAATGGTATGCCGGGGGATTATGTCTACTATGTAAAGATGAAGCGGTTTTATTCAAATCAAAAAACAGAATAAAATTTACAAAAACATGTTGACAAAATCGTCCCGTAGAGTAATAATGTATACATATTTACAGCGTTACACATTGAAAGGCAAGTGAGTTGCATCGGAAATGCGATGATGTGACAGCAACGCTTTCTTAGAAGGGGATGAATCTATGAAACATGTCTTGTCGGTCTTTGTCGAGAACCAGACGGGTGTGCTGGTGCGTGTTGTAAGTATGTTTTCCAGACGCGAATTCAACATCGACAGTTTGTCTGTTGGTGTGACGGAAGCGCCGGAGTTTTCCCGCATCACGATGGTGGTGCACGGAGATGAGAATCTGATTGAGCAGATGATCAAGCAGCTCGAGAAGATGCCGGTTGTGCGTGCCGTACAGCGGCTGGATGAGAAAAATGCTGTGTGCCGCGGGATGACGCTCATCAAGGTCAAGGCGGATGATCAGAGCCGTCTCGATGTCTTGAAGATGGCGGAACTCTTCCGGGCTCATGTGGTGGATGTCGAGTCCAACACACTGGTCTTTGAGATTACGGGCAGCGATGACAAAGTGACGGCTTTCCTGAGACTCGTGAAGCCTTACGGGATTGCCGAAGTCATACGCACCGGCCTCATAGCGCTGGAACGCGGGGAACATACAATCTATGAACATTGTGAGGAGAGAGAGTATTATGGCAAAAACTTACTATGATCAGGATGCAAATTGGGAACTCATGAATGGCAAGACGATCGCAATCCTCGGCTATGGCAGCCAGGGTCATGCACATGCTCTGAACCTGAAGGACAGCGGTGCAAACGTCATTGTCGGCCTCTATGAAGGCTCCAAGTCCAAGAAGGTCGCAGAAGAGCACGGCCTGAAGGTTTACACGGTCGCTGAAGCAGTCAAGCAGGCTGATATCACGACGGTCCTGATCCCGGATGAGAAGCAGGCTGATGTTTACAAGACGGAAATCGGACCGAACCTCAAGCCGGGCAGCGCTCTCGTCTTCGCACATGGCTTCAACATCCATTATCAGCAGATCATCCCGCCGGCTGATGTCGATGTCTTCATGGTTGCTCCGAAAGGCCCGGGCCATCTCGTTCGCCGTACGTTCACGGAAGGTTCCGGTGTTCCGGCTGTCTTCGCTGTTTACCAGGATGCTTCGGGCAAGTGCTTCGACCTCGCTCTTGCTTATGCAAAGGGCCTTGGCGCTCTGCGTTCCGGTGCTCTTGAGACGACGTTCCGTGATGAGACGGAAGAAGACCTCTTCGGTGAACAGGCTGTCCTCTGCGGCGGCGTTTGCCAGCTGATGCAGACGGGCTTCGATGTCCTCGTTGAGGCAGGTTATCCGCCAGAGATGGCATACTTCGAGTGCTTCCATGAGATGAAGCTCATCGTTGACCTCTGCTATGAGGGCGGCTTCACGAAGATGCGCAAATCCATCTCCGATACGGCTGAATATGGCGATTACATGGTTGGCCCGCGCATCATCACGGAAGACACGAAGAAAGAGATGAAGAAAGTCCTCAAAGAGATCCAGGACGGCACGTTCGCTCGCAACTGGCTGCTTGAGAACAAGTCGGCTGGCCGTGCAAACTTCCTCATGGAGCGCCGCCTCCATGCTGAGCATCCGATCGAGAAGGTCGGTAAAGAACTGCGTGCTATGATGCCGTGGCTCAAAGATGGCGCAGATCTTTCCAAAGACTGATTCGCCGTCAGGCAACTGAACAGGAAATGAACGCTTCCCCGGCGAATACTGCGTCGGGGAAGTTTTTTCCAATCACTGGACATCATTGGATCATATAGATTAGGAGGGCATACTATGGGTATGACTATGAGCGAGAAGATCCTCGCGAAACACGCCGGCCTTGATTCCGTGAAAGCCGGTCAGCTCGTCACGTGTGAGCTCGATATGGTACTCGCGAACGATATCACGGCGCCGCCATCCATTGCGAAATTCGAGGAGATTGGCCGCCCTGTCTTTGACAATACGAAAATCGCACTCGTGCCGGATCATTTCCAGCCGGCCAAGGACATCAAGTCGGCAGAGCTTGCCAAGACAGTCCGCGATTTTGCTCATAAACACAAGATTGTCAATTACTTTGAACAGGGCCGCGTGGGCATTGAGCACGTCATCCTGCCGGAAAAAGGCATTGTGGCTCCGGGCATGCTGACGATTGGCGCGGATTCCCATACCTGCACGTACGGTGCCGTCAACGGTTTTGCGACGGGCGTCGGCTCGACAGATCTCGGCGCTGCCATGGCGACGGGCAAGGCCTGGTTCAAGGTGCCGGAGGCCATCAAGGTTAATCTGACGGGTGAGAAACCGGCGAATATCAACGGCAAGGACGTCATTCTGACGCTCATCGGCATGATCGGCGTGGATGGTGCACTTTATAAATCCCTGGAGTTTGCCGGCCCGGGCGTCAAGGCCCTGACGATGACGGACCGCCTGACGATTTCCAACATGGCCATTGAAGCCGGCGGCAAGGCCGGTATCTTCCCGTTTGATGAAATCACGAAAGCGTATGTCGATGGCCGCGTCAAGAAACCATATGAGCCGGTGGCCGCTGACGACGATGCCGAGTACTGCCGCGAGGTCGACATCAATCTGTCCGAGCTCAAGCCAGTTGTCGCGTTCCCGCATCTGCCGGGCAACACGAAACGCGTCGAGGACATCAAGGAGCCCATCGAGATCGATCAGGTCATCATCGGTTCCTGCACAAACGGCCGTCTTGAGGATATGGAAATCGCTGCATCCATCCTCAAGGGTCATAAGATTGCGGACCGCGTGCGCTGCATCGTCATCCCGGGCAGCCCCGCCGTTTACAAGGAATCCATGAAACGCGGCTACATCGATGCCTTCATCGATGCCGGCTGTGCCGTTTCGACGCCGACCTGCGGCCCGTGCCTCGGCGGCTACATGGGCATCATGGCTGCGGGGGAGCGTTGCGTTTCGACGACGAACCGCAATTTCCGCGGCCGCATGGGTCATGTCGACAGTGAAGTTTACCTCGCCGGCCCGCATGTTGCAGCCGCGAGTGCAATCTTAGGACGCATCGCAACACCGGAGGAGGTACAGTAACATGAAATTAGAAGGAAAAGTATGGCGCTACGGCGATAATGTCGATACGGATGTCATCATCCCGGCTCGTTACCTCAATACGTTTGACCCGAAAGAGCTTGCCAAGCACTGCATGGTCGACATCGATGAAAGCTTTGCACCCAATGTCAAGGAAGGCGACATCATGGTCGGCGGCCGCAATTTCGGCTGCGGCTCTTCGCGTGAGCATGCGCCGGTTGCCATCAAGGCTTCAGGCATCCCAGTCGTCATCGCTGCAAGCTTTGCGCGTATCTTCTACCGCAACGGTATCAATATCGGTCTGCCGCTGCTCGAAATCGGCGATCAGGTGGAGAAGATCAAGGCTGGCGATCAGCTGCGCGTGGATACGGCTACAGGCACGATCGAAGATCTGACGACGGGCGATGTGTTCCATGCACATCCGCTGCCGGGATTCGTGCAGGATATTGCCAAAGCCGGCGGCCTGATCAATTACATCAAGGGCCAGAAGGACTGAGCATGCATCAGCCTGTCTGACGTGCCTGGAAATCGCAGGCATGTCGGATGGGCTGTGTTTGGCGTTTTGTCAGAGTAGAGAGGGAATCAGCTATGTCATATAAAATCACGGTGATACCGGGCGATGGTATCGGCAAGGAAATCACGGATTCTGCTGTGGAAGTCCTCAAGAAAGTGGATGAAAAATTTGGCCTGGGGCTTTCGTACACGTACAAGGATGCCGGCGGCACAGCTTACGATAAATTCGGCACGCCGCTGCCGGAAGATACGATCGAGGCCTGCAAGGCATCGGATGGCGTACTCTTCGGTGCGGTCGGCGGCGACAAGTGGGACAACGTCGATCCGGCACTGCGCCCGGAGAAAGCTATCCTCGGCCTGCGCAAGAACCTCGGCCTCTACGCCAATCTGCGCCCGGTCAAGGTAGCAGATGCTCTTGTGGAATATTCCCCGCTGAAGCCGGAACTCGTGCGCGGCGTTGACCTCGTCATCGTGCGCGAGCTCATTGGCGGTATTTATTTCGGTGACAAATGCGAGTCGGAGCAGCACAACGGCGCAGAACGCGCCTGGGATCTTGAGAATTATTCGGTTCCCGAAGTCGAGCGCATTTCGAAGCTCGCATTTGAGACGGCAAAGCTGCGCCGCGGCAAGGTCACGTCGGTCGACAAGGCCAACGTGCTCGCGACGTCGCGCCTCTGGCGTCGCACGGTAGCCAAGATGGCCGGGAACTATCCGGATGTCGAGCTCAACAACCTTTATGTGGACAATTGCTCCATGCAGCTGGCCATCCATCCGACGCAGTTCGATGTCATTGTCACGGGCAATTTGTTTGGTGATATTCTTTCGGATGAGGCGGCTGTCATCGGCGGCTCCATCGGCATGATGCCGTCGGCCTCCATCGGCACGAGCACGAGCCTTTATGAGCCAATCCATGGCAGCGCGCCGGACATCGCCGGCAAGGGCATTGCCAATCCGATGGGTACGATCCTCTCGGCTGCCATGCTGCTGCGCTATTCGCTGCATGAGGAAGAGGCGGCCAAGGCCATCGAGGTGGCCGTGGACAAGGCCCTGGCCGATGGCTACCGCACGCCGGATCTCTGGAAGGAAGGCTTCAAGAAGGCCAATACGGAAGAGATCACGAAGGTCATCTGCGCGCGCATCTGACCGCTCGGTAAGGTCAGAATGCCCAGGAGGATATGCGAAGAGAGTCAAGGGCCGCAAGAGCGGCGGAAGGGGGACGACCGATGAAGGGAGCACAGGCTGTGGCTCACTGTCTCAAGGAGCAGGGAGTCGATACGGTTTTTGGTTATCCGGGCGGCATGATCCTGCCCCTTTACGATGTATTTTACAAGAATCCCGAGTTCCGGGAGATCCTTGTCACCCATGAACAGAATGCGGCACATGCTGCTGATGGCTATGCGCGGGCTTCGGGTAAGGTCGGTGTCTGCATCGCGACTTCAGGTCCCGGTGCGACGAACCTCGTCACGGGGCTGGCGACGGCGTTCATGGATTCCATTCCTGTCGTGGCCATCACGGGGCAGGTCGATACCACGCTTCTGGGGCGTGATGCATTCCAGGAGACGGATATTCTCGATGTTACCATGCCCATCACGAAGCATAATTTCAAGGTCAAGGATCCGAAACTCCTCGTGCCGACTGTGCGCAAGGCGTTTGCTCTGGCACGCCATGGCCGCCCGGGGCCGGTCCTCGTCGATGTGCCGCGCGATCTGTTCTTTGCCGAGGTGGCGTATGAGCCGCAGCAGCCGGAACCGGAGCATCACGGTCAGCCGAATGCGGATTTCCGCATCTGTGCGGCTGAGGCGGCGGCGGAGATTGTCAAGGCCAGACAGCCCGTGGCCATCGTTGGCGGCGGCGTCATATCGGCCGGTGCGACGAAGGAAGTCATTGCCTTCATCGAGAAGTATCATCTGCCCGTTGCCCATACGCTGATGGGCCTTGGCGCCATCCCGCATTCTCATCCGCAGTCGCTGGGCTTTGCCGGCATGCACGGCGAGAAGGCGGCCAATCATGCGATCGCGGCGGCTGATCTCGTCATTGCCATCGGCAGCCGCTTCGGCGACCGCCAGACGGGCAATCTCGACAAGTACACACAGAATACGAAATTCATTCACATCGACATCGATCCTGCTGAGATTGATAAGAATATCGGCAATTCACTGGGACTTGCCGGTGACATGAAGACCATTCTCGGCCTTTTGATGGAGCATGAGCCGAATTCGGCCCTGACGGACTGGTGGACGCAGATCCACAAGTGGCAGGAAGCGTACGAGTACGATTACCAGCAGAGCCGTCTGACCGTTCCCTGGGCCATGCATCAGGTTGCGATGCGCACGAAGGGGAAACCTTATGCCTTTGCGACGGATGTCGGCCAGCATCAGATGTGGGCGGCCCTGCATCTGCGCATCGAGGAGCCGCGTACCTGGCTGACTTCCGGCGGACTCGGCACGATGGGCTTCGGCCTGCCGGCGGCCATGGGCGCACAGCTCTATTATGGCGGGGACCGGCGGGTCATCCATGTGGCCGGCGACGGCGGCATCAAGATGACGGGCAATGAGTTCTACACCATCGCGCGCCTGAACCTGCCTGTCATTTCCCTGATCGTCAACAACCGGAGTCTCGGCATGATCCGCCAGCTCCAGAAGGTCATGTACAAGGAACGCTACATTGCCTGCGAGCTCGATTATCCGATGGATTACGTCAAGTATGCGGAATGCTTCGGCATCCATGCAGAGGCCGTATCGACGCAGGATGAATTTGCTGAGGCGCTCAAAGATGCCCTGGCCGATACGAAACATCCGCGCGTCATCGTTCTCAACGTATGGCGCAGTTTCGTCGAACCCATGATTAAGGGCGGCGCCCGCATCGATGAGTTCGTCGAATTTAAGTAAAGAAAGCCTCATCCCTTACAAATCAAGGGGTGAGGCTCCTTTTTGTCTGCAATTTGTCTGCATCAGCGTTTTGTCTGCATAGTTTCGAGGGTTTTCTCGAAGGCTTTCTCGGTGTCACGCTGGATTTTTTCCGTGTTGTGGGTGTAGATTTCATCTGTCATCTCGACGCGCTTGTGGCCGAGGCGTCCGGCTACACCTTTAAGGGATGCGCCAGCCTCGATGAGCATGGTGGCGTGGGTATGACGGAAGGAATGGGCGTTGAGGTCGTACTTCTTGAGAGTCTGCATGAGCGTGGCACGGCTGAGGGGCTTTCCTGTGCGGCCGGTGCAGACCATGTAGCGGCGACGGGCGTCGAGGCGGGCGGCTCGCTTGGACGGGTAGCGCAGTGTATGGTCATTCTGTTCATCGACAATACGGTAAGTATCGCCTGCTTCAAGCTCCCAGGATGATTGCATGGCTTTCCATTGCTTGAGCTCGGCGAGCAGGCTCTTATCGACGATGATGTCCCTGACGCTCGTAGATGTCTTCGGCGGGACAAGCAGATTGCCCAATCCACTGATGTAGGTATACTGCCTGCGGATGTGGATGACCCGCCTGTCAAAATCGACATCTTCCCAGCACAGGCCTAGCACCTCGCCGATGCGCGCGCCGGTGTGGTAAAGCAGCATGATGGGGATATGGCACAGCTTCCCGAGCGGTTGATCGTGCAGGAGCTGCTCGTATACGTCCGGCGAGATAATGGTCCGCTTGACGAGGTTGCGCGGTGCCGACTTCGGAATCTTGATATAGTTGACGGGATTGCTCTGGATGAGCTCAGCAGGATAGACGGCATAGTCGAGTGCCTGGTGCAGGATACGGCGCATCTGGAGCAGATAGGAGTGGGAGAGGCCGAGAGCCGCCTGCTGACGGATGAAGCCGTCAAGAAGGGCAGGCGTAAGATCCTGCAAATCCGTCATGCCGATGACAGACAGGATGTGCTGCTCGAGAATCCTGCTGTAAACGTCGTAAGTGCTTTCACGAACATTGCTGCGCACGACATTTTCCATCCACTTCTGGCAAAACGCGCGGAGCGTGATACGGTCACTCGTGATGCCGATGTTGCCGTGACGATAATCCGTATATGCAGCCACGCCGGCAGCATAGGCATCGTCCTTCAAGGCAAAGCCGCCCTTCTCGATGACGCGGCGCTTTCCTTCTGCGGTCTTGCCTGCCTCGAAGATGTAGCTGTAGGTTTTTCCGCGCTTGCGGACACGGACGGTAGCCATAGCAAAAACCTCCTTCTTGTGGTATAATAAAGCTACAAAGTTATCCAAGGCGTACCTGCCCACGCCATGCACGCATCCATCGTGTAGATGAAGAGCAGGAGCGGCCACGGCTGATGTGGTGCGATGAAAGAGAGCAGGAGTCATGAGAAGGTGCCCTGCTCTTTTTTTGTTTGCCGTTTTGGCGGCGCGACAGTATATACTCATGCCGCGCTCAACTTCTTTAGGTTCTTTGGATCATTGCGCTGCGAGAAGAGGATGTACTGCGTATCTTTGGATGCCAGCGCTTCCAGATACTTTTGGTCGACCCCTTTCTCATCGTTGATGATGGCCAGGCCAGATACCTTCTTCTTGGCGCGCTTCTGGCGTGCTTCCTTGATATCCAGCCAGTCGAACAGGAATGAGGATAGGTTTCCGCGATTCATGGTGTTGAACGAGTTGATCAGTATCTCAGACTTCCGTCCTGCAATCTGGAAGTGGAAGTTGAATTCAAGCCCTGTACTGCCCTTGGCGATGAAGCTCGGCGTGTAGATAATCTGCTGCTCGTCAAGGAAAGCCGCCACATCATCAAGGAAGATGGTCTTCACGGTGCTGTCGCTCAGCATAAACATATCGTTCACTGCAAGCATGGCCTGGATGAACATGTGCATGCTGACCGGATACTCAGAGACCGTAGTGTGCATGATCATCTCATTGTTCACGTTCTGCACGCCGTAGGACATCAGGAAACTGTCCAACAGTTCCTTGCGCTTCTTGCGGTTCAGTGATATGCCATCCGCAAGAAGGTCGTTGATAATATAGCCATCATCGGACAGCGTGATGTTGTCGCCCTCCAGCTTCGCGTACACAGTCAGGCCATCATTGTGCCGGTCCATGAAAGGCGTGGCAATCTCGGTCCACCCGTTCTGCAGGGGGCGGGCAGATGCCGCTCCACGCAGCCATTTATAGTACTCTTCAATCCATTCAAATTTCGCTGTCATTCCACAGCACCCCCTGTATGTCTACTTTCACCTCGTTACTATTTATTATACGAGAATAGGATAGGAAGTCCATAAACAAGTCTGAGATGTCCTCAGTGTTTCGAAAATCATCTGGGAGCGGGTAGGCGAACTTATCTCCATATCCCTCTCGATAGATGTGGATATGGGGCTGATACGGCTGGATGATAGTTTTCTTGTCTGGATTAGTGTGCGGCGTAGCATCTTGGGTATCAACACGCACTAGCATCACATTGCCGTTGTAAAGCAGTCGGCAGGATATCTTCCGGGCATTGATTCGCGCATGGTAGGTGGAGATCTTCATATTGTCCATGCGACGGCCCTCATGATTATAATGGACTGGATGCAGGGTTGTGCCGATCGGCGGAGGCAGCTTCACAAGCTCCGGGCTGGTCAGGTATTTCTCAATCATGCGCAGCGTATCGGCTTCTTCTTGTGACAGTTGCATAGTATCCTTCCTTTCATGGCCGCGCGGACGGCCTTTTTTGCGTGCTCAGAACTTGCTGATGCTCTGGATTACTCTGCCGATGATGCGGACGGGGAGCTTTGCTACTTCATCACGGCTATAGAAGTGCGGGGCGTAGACGGCGACGTTGTGGCCGATGAGGGTCAGGCCGTCCTCGGTCTCCTTGACTTCCTTGACGGTGGCATCCTCGCCGTCGACGAGCACGACGGCAATCTGGCCGTTCTCGACGCTCTCCTGCACGCGCACGATGATGGTGTCGCCGTCGTGGATGGTCGGCTCCATGGACGAGCCCTTGACGACGAGGCCGAAGTACTGGTCGCCGCCTCGGTGCAGGCGCTCGTCGATGTACTCATAGTCGATGATTTCCTCTTGCGCTAGGATGGGCTGGCCGGCTGCGACACGGCCGACAACGGGGATGCGGTAGGTGTAGTGGGTGATTTTCTGCGCGGGCGGCTGAGCGGGGGCGGGGTTGGTAGGAGTATTGCCGCCGAGGAGGGATTCTACTGGGACGTCTGTAGCTTTTGCAATGGCTTGCAGTGTTGCTACACTGGGGTTGTATCGGTCTTTTTCGATATCCCCTATGTACGATCGCGATAAACTGGTTTTTTGTGCAAGCTCGGTCTGAGTCATGCCGGCATCCTTCCGGGCGTTACGAATCTTCTCTCCAATACTAGCCATGGGACAGTCCTCCTTTGTTTTGTATGGTAATTCCGTCGTTATCTACATTATATAATATTCTGACGGAAAAACTATACAGAAATGACGGAAATACTATTGACACAATGACGGAAATACTGTATATTATAGGAGTAGACGGAAATACCAGTGAAAGCCTACTGAAACTAAAGAAGGAAGGTGATGTGATGGATCAAATCGCAGAGACTCTGCGTGATGCTAGAAAGAGCAAGCGTTTGACGCAGACTGAGGTTGCTAAAAGCGTTGGCGTGTCGCGTGCGTACTACGCCGATGTAGAGCGTGGGCGCTACAATCCGAGCCTGAAACTTATGTCGAGGCTCGCCAAGCTTCTCGGCATCAACCTCAATTTTTTAAAGAAAAATGACGGAAATACAAGTGAAACGTAAGGAGGAATAGCAATGAACGAACTGGTTCACATCGACAACCAGCAGGTTGTCACGGACAGTCGCAGCGTGGCAGAGCATTTCGAGAAGCTGCACAAGCATGTACTTGAAGCTATTGATAATCTGAAAGCCGAAAATTCGGCTCTCAGAAAAATGTTCTATGAAACCACCTATAAGGTTAAAGGGAACAACAAGAGTTACAAGATGTACCTGATGAACCGCGATGGTTTCAGCCTGCTCGTCATGGGATTCACCGGAGCAAAGGCCCTTGAGTGGAAGCTCAAATATATCAACGCCTTCAACGCGATGGAGAAGGCCATCAAGACGCCGCAGCTCACGCCAAACCCGCACTACCGCACGCGCATGATCGGCACGGCAGTGCGAGACATCGGCAAGACGGCAGAAGCTCTCGAGAAGGTCTTTGGTTGCCGTCACGGCATGGCGCTGGCGACGGCATCGGAGATGGTCGGCGAGGCATACGGCATCGATACCAAGGCCATCGCGCCACTCATTCCCGCCGAGGATTCGCCAAGCACGATAAAAGTTGCGAAGATTGCTGAGGCACTTGGCTTCTTCTGTAAGAGCGGCAATCCCGACAGCCAGAAGGTCAACCGCCTGCTCCAGTCCTGCGGCCTCCAGGACAAGCCGCGTGACGCGAAGGGAGCCAATCTCAAGAACACGGACTGGGTGTTGACGAAAGAGGGCAAGGCTTACGGTGAGTCAATCGCCTTCACAGACCCTAAGACCAAACACAAAGGTTACCGGATTGTCTGGAACGCCGACGTCCTGGACGTCTTGAGAAAGAGCATGAACTGAGGTGAACGAGATGGAAGCAATGGTAGATGTGAGGCTTGGCCGGAGCTTAGAGTTTGAGAAAATCGCAGAACGGCTCGGGGATGCCTTGGACTCAATTGATATAGATATGGATGCAGGCAAAGAGCTGGTAGATCTCATAGACCTGCAAATCCGCACAGCCGAGCGAGATGCCTTCAAGTTCGGCTTCGACATGGCAACCAAGCTCATGCATGACTACTACAACGACGAAGAGGAGTGAACTGAGGTGAGTGACATGATGTATAAAGACAAGCGCGGCTGGCGCTACAAGGTCATGCAGGGGATTGGCACGCCGCCAACCTTCAAGGGCCGCTACAACAAGCTGCACGGCAACACATGGAAATGCGTCAGGACGCTGCCATGGCGGGATACCAGGGAAGAAGCAGAAAAAGACCTGGCCGGATACGCGGCTAGACACAATATGCAGGTTGTTGAGGGGTGAGCGGGATGGAGACCGATATGCAGATGCTCCGGGCCTGCATGAAGTACCACAACCGGACGCAGGAAGACGTGAGCCGGGCTCTCGGCATGGTTCGCTCTACGTTCTACCTTCACATGAAGGATGGGGACTTCACCATCTCGCAGATCCACAAGATGATGGATTACATCCCTTTGACGATGGATGACGTCAACCGCATCTTTTTCGCAACAAAAAAATAGGATGCTGCGAACATCCTATTTAAGGGGTAACTGTGTAAGAACTACTTGCGGCCCTTGCGGGAAGGACGCTGAGAAAGGGCACTGGCGGCCGCCGTTTTCGCGGCCTTACTGCTACGGCCGCTGCGCAAGGTTTTCGAGGCTGCGCTTGCGGCACGAGCAGAAGTCACTTTGCTAGCATTGGACTTCGGCATGAAATCACCTTCTTTCTGTACAAGATGATTTCATTATACTATATCTTGTTTTATAAATCAAACAAAGCACTATATATAGGGGGTGTATGGCATGGAGCTTTCTGAGCTCAATGATTTTGTCGCCAAGGGGAGGATGCTCCAGCGAATCCTCAAAGAGACACCGGAAATCATCGAGTACCTGAAGCTGGCGAAGGAACCGTCGGTGCTGCCAATCCGCACGGACTGCCTCGTGCTCGTGGCGCAGGCGGCGAAAGTCCTGGCGGTCAGCCGGGGGACGATTTACCAGTATGTCAAGGATGGGCTCCTCAAGGCGTACTACACGCCGGGGAGCGAGCGCATGAAGTTCTGGCTCAGCGACCTGCAGAGGCTGGCGTCGACGGAGCCAGAGAAGAAAGGAGAATCCGCATGAAGGAACTGACATTGGTATTTGACAGCGTACTCTTCGAGTGGCCGCGACGTGAAGATACCCGTAAGAGAATCGCAGCCATGGAAAGCAAAATCAACGACTTCCTTCGTGGCGTCGAGGCGATTGGCGTAGCGTATGGCGTATATATCCACCTGGACTGGCGTTATGATCACTTCAAGGCGGGATTAAAAGTCAAGTATATTAACTGGTTTTCTCTCAAAGTTATCCATGCTGACGACGATTTACGGCCGCACGAGGCGTTCAGTGTCATTATCCACGCCAGAGACACGCTGAAGTTTAAGAAGAATAAAACGGGTGACCTTGTGAGTATCGAGCTGATTAAGGCCACGGAGGAGTGAAGGAATATGCAGTGGACGAAAATAGAGAACGGCCGGCGGCTGCGCAGGTCGCTCAATCCGAACATCAAACTGTTCATCGAGAGTATGGGCGTGGGCCTTGGCCTGTACGCGCTCCTGTGGCTGCTGGCGGCTATCTGAGGAGGTGATAAGCATGACAGTAAAGAACGAAATCCAGCTGCTGCTCACGGGCAGGCTGCTGAGCATGGAGGCATACGCCATCATCTTCGGATTAGGCGTGATCATTGGCGTGGCAATTGCCTGGGCGGTGTGGTCATGACAGATCGGAAGTACAAGCGCCCCTTACCGCTCTGCAAGCCGGGATATTTCTGCTTGGCATGTCCTTACGATGACTGCATCCGGCCGAGCTGGTCGGAAAGTAGGACGAAGGAAGAAGGGGACATGCTTGCCCGGTCTAGCATGATGGAGATCTGGCTCTCCATTACCATGCGAAACGCGTATGAGCGTAAAAAAAAGAGCCAAGCGCTGCAACACTCGGCTCACAAAAAGAATCTATAGGTGTGGTTATTATACCACAAAAGGAGGAGATTTGCATGATTCCGATTGATGTAATCATCGAAGCGTTCGAGCAGGATGGCGACTAATGCATTGGCATTTTCGACGGCGTTCCGTACTTCATCGACGTTTCCGGCTGCCCGTTTGCGCATGATATCGTTGATCATTACGACCCGCTGTCGGATTACGGTCGGTCCTGCGAGTCCGTCAGTATGGTCCAGGACAGCCGAATCCGCGCAGCGGCAGAACGTGCGATGCATAAGCGCGATACCGAGAACCGCGAATACATTGAGACGATTCGTTCAATGAAGAGAGGAGAATCAGCATGAACTTATACGAAATCGATAGAGAAATCGAATCTTGCGTTGATATGGAGACTGGCGAAACCATCGATACCGAGAGGCTTGCTTCTCTCCAGATGGAGAAGAGCAAGAAGATTGAGAACATCGGATGCTGGATTAAAAACCTGACAGCTGAGGCAGCGGCACTCAAGAACGAGAAGGATGCGCTTGCCCAGCGTGAAAAGGTCGCAAAGAACAAAGCTGATGGCTTGAAACAGTACTTGGCAGGTTACCTCGCCGGGCAGAAGTTCAAGACGGCGAAAGTCGCCATCTCGTATCGTAAGAGCGAGGCAGTCGAGATTGCCGATGAAGCGGCGGTGCCGGACGAGTACCGCATCCCGCAGCCGGACAAGATTGATAAGACAGGAATCAAGAAGGCGTTAAAGGACGGCGCTGTCATTGTGGGGGCGCAGATCGTGGAGCGTCAGAACATCCAGATTAAGTAAAGGAGAGGGCGACATGAGCGAAGCAAAGACTATCTATGCCGCCCTGCTCGCCATCCAGCAGGGAATCAAGGCACCGAAGGATAAGGACGGCTACGGCTACAAGTACCGTACGGCTGACGGCATCATGCAAGCGGCAAAACCTCTCCTTCAGGAGAATGGCGTCATCTGCATCCTGTCCGACCAAGCTATTTCAATCGGAAACCGCTATTACGTCGAATCAACGGCACGTCTCATAGACATTGCAACCGGAGATGTCATCGAGGCGAAGGGCACGGCAGTAGAGCCGGACAAGCTGGCATCAATGGCGCCGCCGCAGATCACTGGCACGGCATCAACTTACGCGCGAAAGCGTGCACTCGAAGGTCTCTTCCTTCTCGACAACGAGAAAGATGTTGACTCGCGAGAGGTGCAGGACGAGATTGCCCGCCAGACTTCGCAGAACGCCGCAGGAGCGCGTTCAACGCGAAACGCAGGTAACCATAAGGGGACGGCACATGGAGGCGGCTCAGACGAGATTCTCCGCAAGGCGATGCATGGGCTCAGCGAGGAGATGAAACGCCTCGGTGCTACGGGCGAGGAAGTATCCGCAATTTGTGGCTTGAAGTTCGGCAAGACGAGCTGCCGTGACCTCTCGACATGTGAGCTTAGCTCTCTGGTGGCAAACCTTGAGTCGTGGATTGCTGAGCAGATGGGCGGCGGGCGATGATACAAGAACATATCTTGGGCGAGATACAGGACGTGCGGGAGGACGGAACTGTAGTCATTATGGCTGGCCTTCCCGACCTCGACCGTGCTTTGCTGCGCCAATACAAGAAAGTAGAGGTCATTCTACCGGACGGGCGGCGCATATCGCCGGAACAACGGCGGAAATGTTACGCCTTGCTGGGGGAGATTGCCGAGTATGTGGACGGCGTCCGTAATGCCAATACCGTCGAAAGCCAAAAAAGCTTGTTTAAGATGGAGTTCATGCTTCATCGGATGGAAGCAGCTGAGCGGCGGATGTTCTCACTTTCCGACTGTGATATGTCAACGGCGCGCGAGTTCATTACGTACTTGGTCGACTTCATTATCGCCAACGACATCCCGACAATGACGCGGCTCATTGACAACTGTGACGACATCGCGGCATACATGTACGCTTGCACGATGCATCGCAAGTGCGCGGTATGCGGCAGGCCGGCCGATATCCATCACTGCGAGGGAAGCCGCATCGGCGCCGGCGTTGACCGTGAGAAGGCCCATCAGCTGGGCCGTGAGGTCATACCGCTCTGCCGGGTGCATCATACTGAGTGCCATAGCGACGAAGCAGGATTTATCAAAAAGTACCACTTGCAGAAGATTAAGCTGGACGAAAATCTATGTAAGCGGTTGAGATTCAAGAAATAAGCCACGGAGGCGCCCTATGAATTATGTCAAACAATTGAACGCATTTGGTGTGAGGCGGGCGGGCGTTCTGAATGCAAGAGAACAGGCCATGTATTTATGCTTGTTCCTCGTTGCGAATCAACTCAAATGGCCGGAATGGTTCGATGTGGCGAACTCCCGGATTATGCGTGAAGCCGGCATCAAGAGCAAGGTGACTATCATCAGTACAAGGCGGTCGCTAGAGGAGAAAGGATTCATCCAATCCATCGATCCAGGGCACAAAAAGAAAACAAGGTATCATCTTCCGAAACTTTATGAAGATGATGCCAAGGGTTCGAAAAACGAACCCATAGAAGCGTCCAATGGTACAAAAATTGTACCCATAAAGACTACTAAGGGTACAAAAAATGAACCCATAGAGGGCGCAAGGGTACAAAATTTGAACCCTAAGGGTACAAAAAATGAACCCATAGAGGGCCCCAAGGGTACAAAATTTGAACCCTATATAAACAATATAAACAGTAAACATATCTCTTCTACTACAGCACCACCCCAAGACGATAACTTCCGCCAGGTGGTCGAAGTCTACGAGAAGAGTATCCGGCCTGTACCGAGTCCGGCAGATCTGGAACGTCTTTCTGACTGCCTGGAGCACTACGGCAAGGAGGCCCTGTTCAAGGCCATCGACCGGGCGGACTACCGAGGCCGCCGCAGCATGGGGTACATCGAGGGAATTTTGAGAAGCTGGGAGCAGAACGGGTACGACGACCCGGAGGAGGATACAAATGGACACAGAACTGCAAAACATTCTGGACGAGGTCGGAAGAAAGCGCTCCGCTTTGATCCAGACGCAGAGCGGCGCAAATGGGAAAATGAGAAATCCGGCTGGGACTGACGAGTACAAGCAGAAACAAAAGCATATCGAGACGCTGGAGTGCGCCGGCATTCATCGCCGGTACCAGGGCGTGACTTTCGAGAGCATTGAGCGCCGGGGATTGCCGGACGATTTCAACATCCGGCGGAATTACAGGGACGTGAAGGCTTACGCTGAGGACATCAAGCAGAACGTCAAGCGCGGATATGGCCTTATCCTAGCCGGCAACTATGGCACACTCAAGACAACGATGGCCGTAGCCGTCCTACGGCACTGGCTCAGCGTTCAGCAAGGGGGAGGCATGCTGGTGCCGATGTGTTCGCTCGTCGATAATCTTTTCACCATGCGGGCACTCAACCGCGAGGAATGGGCGAAGTACGAGCGCCGGATCCGCTCGACGCCACTGCTGGTACTTGATGATCTGGGGAGTGAAGACACCGACCAGGGATGGGTACTCAGCAAGGTCGACAGCATCATCACCGAGCGATACAACAAGATGCTGCCGATCATCGTGACGACGAACCTGTCTAAGGAAGAATTGGCCGGCACCTACTCCGGCCGCATCATGGACCGGCTGCGGAATACGTCGCAGTGCTTGGTATTTACTGGATCTAGCCAGAGGAAGGTGAGAGCATGAGAAAAAAGGAGGAGGCGACGATGTGGGGCATTATCTATGATGAACGAATCATGGGTATGGATAAGGAGTTCGGAGATCATTGGGAAGTCGTAGACGTAGAGAATGAGTATGATCCTGTCGGGCGGCCAGACGATATACAGAGTGTGATCAATGTACTTCTGGAAGAAGATGTCATAGATCGAGACGATATTAATTCATTTGATTATTATTCAGATATTGATGATTTTGTCGATCTCTTAAATAACTTTGTTAACGGCGAATATGGGGTCATATCATACCAGGTAGTTTATTTCTGCTGCAAGGAAAGAATAGATAAAAATTTCTTTGGATCAAGAGACGAATGCGAGGAGTATATTGCTCGCAACAGATACAATTATCCGGGTGAAAATGTGCGGCCATTCAAAGTGATTGCGAGAGATGCATAAAAGACGTTGAACTGTCGAGATATCCTCGGCAGTTAGTTGCGGATAATAAAAAAGGAGTGAGAGCATGACATACAGTAAGGCAAAGGGTAAGGACGGGGAGCTGGAGTTTGCCCGCTTTTGCCGATCAGTTGGTTATGATGTCAGACGGACGGCACAGTACTGCGGCAAGACAGGTGACGCGGCGGACTGTGTCGGCTTGCCTGGTATCCACATCGAGGTCAAGCGTGTCGAGCATCTTCGTCTCGACGATGCACTGGATCAGGCGCGACGCGATGCCGAGGCGAAGCATGACGGCAGCCTGCCCATCGTGGCCCACCGGCGCAACAATACGCGCTGGAAGATCACGATGGACGCCGCCGACTGGTTCGAGATTTACAGAGAGTGGGAAGCAGGAAGGAGTAAGGAATCATGAATCAAGCAGTATTTAAAGGCACGGTGTTCAAGCCAGAACTTCGCGTGGCAAAAAGCGGTATGGCGGTGCTGAAATTCCGGCTGTCGTACTACCAGGGGAAGGGAAAAGATGGCAAGGCAGCGTATGGCAGCATCGACGTGACGGCATTTGACAAGCTCGCCCAGGCGTGGGATGGCAAGTTGCAGGACAGGGATAAGGTCATTGTAATCGGCCGGCTCATGATGGACAAGTGGGAGAAGGATGGCCAGAAGCATTACAAACACGGCATGATTGCGGACACCATCGGCAAGGAAATGAACCTTTTCGCAAGTTCTGCAAACTCGGCTCCGGGTGGGCAGTATATCACAGACGAGGAAGTGCCGTTCTGACGGCCTAGGATGGCCTGTAACGGCCTTTTACGACAAAATGCATATAAGAGTATAGGTGAGGAGAAAAAATGGACAGGAAAGAACTCCATGAAGCAATCAACGAAAGTTTGAAGCAAGAGTATGATCTCGGAAAGCGTATTGGCTACGAACAAGGCCGCATTGAAGGATATAAGGCGATGGTATTGCCGCATCCTTGTGATGGCCCTCTCTACGATGGCTGGACGCCTGAAGACCACATGGCGAAAATCACGGAGGAATACGGTGAAGTGTTGAAGGCTTTTGCTGTGTGGCGGAAAAGTGAAAGTCGGCACCGTGTACAGCAGACAGTCAGTTCGGAGATGGCTGTGAATGATAGTCTGAATCATTTATTTAACGAGTGTACGGATCTGCAGGTGTCTACGGTGAGCATGATGGATCGTCTCGGATGCCATGAAGCCACTCGTCAGCGCCTGATAAAGCAAGTCAACGAGAGCAACGCCAAACGCGATGATGGCCAGCGTTTCAGGAAGGAGTGATTGTCATGAACCCTTATCTGAATCATGCCGAGAAGGTCAATATGACACGCTTGATGGTTTACTCTTACGAGCTCGAAGAAACGATTGCAGAGTACCAGAAGGCGAAGAATGTGGACAAGGATTTCCTGAAGTGGCTGAGGAGCGCGTCGACGTATCTCAACAAGGCAATGGAGCGACGGTACAACCTCATGGAGTACGACCAGGCGATGGAGTTCTCGCGCAATGCTCGCACGCTTCGCCCGATGATCGTGCCGTCGGACAGGGAACGCGCCGAGCTCAAGAGGCTCAAGAACCTGCAGGATACGCTGGTCATCTCGATGGACGACTTTGAGACCTGGTACAAGTGCGTGATCCCGCAGACTTGTGGCAAGTGCCAGAAAAAGAAATATAAGGAGTGTGCCCAGCGTAAGTTCTTGATGCGATATTCTTGCGATCCGGTGAATCCTGGTGCCGTTGGCTGCTGTCAGTACAGCTATCCGGCCGCAGGCATTGAATTCAGGCCGATGGGATGGGAGGACGATGCAGAATGAAAGATGTGCACTTACCGAAGAAACATTGCAAAGGCTGCGGTAGATTCTTCACCCCGCATTGTACGCAGGAGCTCTACTGTTCCGATGCCTGCCGGACTGCATACCATCACAGGAAATACCAGAAACGGCACGGAGTCACCCTGTGGCGCGAGAAGAGCGAGGCGGAGCGTACGCGGGTATGCCCGCAATGCGGGATTAGCTTTGTGGCCAAAAATGCGATGCAACTATATTGCAGTCTGCAATGCAGGCTTGATGCCAACCGGAAGTCCGCACGCCAGCGAGAACGGCAGCAGACGCAGAATATGCGAGAGGTGCGTGAGGCCAGGAAGAAGCGGGAGAGTTTGCATGTATCACACATCGACGAAGCCGCAGCCAAGGCCAGGGAGATGGGCATGAGTTATGGCAAGTACAAGGCGATAGTACGCATTGAGGCCATGCACGCAGATTTCAGGAGGGATTGATTATGCTGAAGAATGCAGAAGGATACCAGGATCCGACGGGGGAAAAGGTTTTCGCCAGTGTACTTAAGAAGCAGCCGCTGAGCGAGCAGGATGCCAAGTCGCTGTCGCGCATTAAGCACCTGATGCACCTCCTACGCTTCGCGGCCAACGAGTTCGGCTTCGACATCGAGGAGCGCGTGATCCTGCGCGATAAGCAGACGGGGAAGGTTTGGAGATAAGGAGAATAAGATGCCAAAATACAAAGTTCATTTTGAAATTAATATACATGGCGATGCCTTTGTCCGTGCTGAAAGTCTGGAAGAAGCAAGAGAGCTGGCAAAGAACTTGAATGCTCGCGACCTTGCAGAACGTTCGTTTTATGAAGATGCAGCATATGTGGATAGAATCTACAAAGAGATCGGCACCGAAGTCATTGAAAGCCGAATCGGAACGAGAAGAATGTGAGGAGGTGAAGAAGTGAAATGGACATTGTGAGTTTGCTGGTTGTCTGGCTTTCGTGTGGGAGGGAATGTCGTGAAGGAACTCAAGGAACACAATGATTATGTCATGCTTACGAAGTGGTATCTGCGGCGATATGAGCAGCTGAAGTACACGGCCGAGAGCATGCGCAGACAGGCCGAGGAAATACGAGAGGAACTGGCTATGGAAGACGCGGCGGCACTCAAGGAAGAGAGGGAAGCCAAGGCATGATGCTATTGATTTTTGTGGCGGGACTCGTTGCGGGAGGCTCGGCGGCGTTCTTGATTTTCAGCTTGTGTGTGATATCGGGGCGCAGTGAAGACAGGATGATAG
The DNA here is from genome assembly GCF_003458855.1 of Mitsuokella sp. AF21-1AC. Taxonomy (NCBI): domain Bacteria; kingdom Bacillati; phylum Bacillota; class Negativicutes; order Selenomonadales; family Selenomonadaceae; genus Mitsuokella; species Mitsuokella sp. AF21-1AC. The sequence goes on along the minus strand of NZ_QRVW01000017.1, from coordinate 29,603 downwards.
AAGGGCTTAGAGATATGAAACAGCAGGAGATGATTGCCAAGGTCGACAAGGTGCTGCGCCATTGGCCGGAGATTGATAAGGGCGTGTTGGACTACCATGCGCAGGAAGGGATGAGTGCTAAGGAGATGGACAGCCTGACCTGCAGGGATGGCTTCACGGTCTTGCGCCCTGAGAAATGGCTGCAGGCTATCTGGGCATCCTACTCGTCGAGTGATGAGCTGCGCCGGATGCTGGTGGATCGCCGGTACAAGAATTGCGAGAGGTATATCAAGACGTCGATGGCGCTCAATATCAGTGAGCGCAGCTACTACGCACTTCTCGATGACTTCCGGATGTCGACGGCTCTGGCGGCGGTGCAGCTGGGGCTTTTGCGCATCTTGTAAAATTTGCAGCAAATTTTTCGCGTCCTTTTTCGTTATACTGAGTATAGCGAGACAACATCGCACTTCTTACTGCCGAAGACCTCGCCGTATGGCGGGGCCTTTTTTGTAGGAAGGTTCCCCCAAGTCCACTCTCTTTTTTGTCTGGTTTTTCGGAGAGTGCGGCTCATTTAGACCGGTCCGGGGCTTCCTCCTCTCTGGGCCGGGTGAAAGAAAGGTAGGTGATACCATGCCAAAGTATGAATGGGGCAAGATTGCCCGGGAGTATATCGAGGGTGTCGTCACGGAGAAGGGCGATATCGAGTATCCGTCTCTCAATGATCTTGTAGCAAAGTACGGCTTCTCCTTGTCGACGGTCGGCCGCCAGTGCAGCCGGGGACAGTGGCCGGTAAAGCGCGAAAGGTTCGCCAACAAGGTGGGCAAGAAACGCGAAAGCAAGAAGGCCGAGACGTTGTCGGACGAGTCGGCACGGTATGACCTTGAATGCTTCAATATTTCGCGTGAGGGTATCGAGAAGGCGAAGGCGATGCTTGCGCAGGCGTCGCGTCCGTCGGATCTTGCGACGCTGGCGAGGGCGCTCAAGGACCTGCAGGCGGTCGCCAAGACGGCCATTGGGGAAACGGGCGCGGGCGGCGATGGGCTGACGATCGAGGTGAAGCTCGATGAAGATTAATGTCACTGTCAGTCCGAAGTGCTTCAATCCGGTCTACCTGCCGTACCTCGATGATACGACGTACATGCAGATCTTCTACGGCGGTTCGTCTTCGGGCAAGAGTTACTTCCTCGCGCAGCGGTGTATCTGGGATATGCTCCACGGCGGGCATAATTATCTGATTGTCCGCAAGGTAGCGAGGACAGTCCGCAAGTCAGTCTATAACGAGATCACGAAGGCCATAAGTTTCTTCAAGGTGGGGAAGCTCTTTGTCGAGAACAAGAGCGAGATGGTCATCACGGGGCCGCAGGGCTTCCAGATCATGTTTGCCGGCCTTGATGACGTTGAGAAGGTCAAGTCCATCACACCGGCCAAGGGCGTCATCACGGACATCTGGATTGAGGAAGCGACGGAGGCCGACTACGGGGATATCAAGCAGCTGCGCAAACGTTTGCGCGGCATCTCGCCGGTCGAGAAGCGCATCATCCTCTCGTTCAACCCGGTCTATCAGACGCACTGGATTTACAAGGAATACTTCGAGGGGCGCTGGGACGGGAGCAAGGCAAGCTACAAGAGTGACATGCTCTCCATCCTCAAGACGACGTACCGCGACAATGTCTTCCTGACAGCGGGCGACCGTCGTGAGCTGGAGAGCGAGAAGGACCCGTACTTCCGTGATGTCTACACGAACGGCAACTGGGGTGTGCTCGGCAAGGTCATCTTCAAGAATTGGCATGTGGAGCGAATTGACTCGAGTAAATTCGACACGTTCCAGAATGGCCTGGACTTCGGCTTTGCGGATGATCCTGCCGCTCTCATCCGCAGCCACTACGATGAGCGCGCAAATACGCTCTACATCATCGATGCGCGGTATCTGCGCGGGCTGACGAATGACTTGCTGGCGGCGGAGGTCGTGAACCTCTGTGGACAGGAAGTCGTGGTCTGTGACTCGGCGGAACCGAAGAGCATTGCAGAGCTTAGGCAGTACGGTGTGACGGCCATCCCTGCGGAGAAGGGAAAGGACAGCGTGAACTTCGGCATCCAGTGGCTGCAGAAGCTCCGCATCGTCGTCAACGAGAATCTGCCGGAGCTTGTCAATGAGCTGACGGTCTACAAGTGGGATGAAGACAAGGATGGCAATGTGCTGCCGCGGCCGGTCGACCGTGACAACCATCTGCTCGATGCCCTGCGCTACTCGCTTTTCCGCGAGATGGGCTGGCATGCATCGGCGGGCGGCAACGTAAGGATGCCCCTGGCGGGCGCAATGTGAGGTGAGAGGGATTGAAGATAACGGATGCAAAGCGGGACAGCATCATCGGCAAACTCAAGCAGGATATCGATGCGGCTAACGCCTACTATGAGGATACGGTCGAGCCCGCGGTGATGGAGCGCTATGCCATCTTCCAGGCGGACAAGGGCTACTATCGCAAGATGTTCCCGCGGCTCTCTAAGCGCTGTGAGATTGTCAGCACGGATGTGCAGGACACGATCGAGAGCACGATGCCGGTGTTAATGAAGACGTTCTTCGGCAGCACGGACGTCGTGACCATCCAAGGTGCGGATGGTACGGATGCAGACTCGGACCGTGCGGAGAAGATGCAGGAGCTCATCAACTACGAGCTGCAGCAGAACAAGTTCTTCATGAAGTTCTATCGCTGGGCGAAGGATGCGCTAATCACGAATCTGGGCATCATCAAGGTGGACTGGGACCGCGAGTACAAGGAAGTTGAGAGGACCATCACGATGGACGCCGAGGCTTATGCGGCCTACCGCCCGCAGGCGGAACAGATGGGCATCCAGGTGGAGAAGGTCGAGGCGAGTCCGACGGGCGGCATCAATGTGACGTACCGGAGCATGGAGCTTGTCAAGAATCAGCCACGCGTCATGAATGTCATGGCCAGCGAATTCCGCTTCTCGCCGGATGCGACGCGGCTGGAGGATGCGGATTTTGTGGCACATCGCAAGATTGTCTCTCTGGATTATCTGCGCATGCAGCAGGAGGCCGGTCTCTATGATCATGTGGAGGAGGTGGCCGAGAAGGCCGTCGCTCCGCACTACACGAATCTTGATATCCAGAACAATGACGATATCGACGAGCAGCCGAACAAGACGGACAGCGGGCGGCAGAAGGTTGAGCTCTATGAGTGCTATGTCAAACTCAATATGAGCGATGACCCGGACGGCCGGCTGGTGCCGATGATTGTGACGGTGTCGAACGGCATCATCCTGCGACTCGAAGAAAATACTTACGAGCGCAATCCGTTCTTCACGCTCTCGCCGCGCGTTGACCCGCATCACATCTGGCCGGAGTCTGGCTTCACGGATCTCATCGCGCAGGTGCAGCACAGCAAGACGGCCATCATCCGGCAGATGATCTACAACATCGCGCAAGGCAATGATAGCAAGATGGCCATTGACCCGGCTGCGCTCGTCGATATCAATGATGTGCTGCAGAATGCGCAGTTCATCCGCGTCAAGGGCAATGTCAATGAGGCCATTCAGCCATTGCCTGCTTCTCAGCTGCAGGGCTGGACCTTCAATATGCTCGAGTACCTTGATACGGTCAAAGAGAACCGCACGGGCATCACGAAGTACAATCAGGGCCTCGACAGCAATAGCCTCAATAAGACCGCGACGGGCATCAGCATCATCACGCAGCAGAGCAACCAGCGCCTCGAGCTCATCGCCCGCATCTTCGCGGAGACGGGGATGACGGAGCTCTTCCGCTTCCTGATCAAGCTGAATCAACTCTTCGTCAATCAGGCGCTCGTCATCCGCTTGACGAATGGGCCGATGCAAATCGACCCAAGCGACCTGGACGGTTCTTTCGATTTGCTCGTTAATGCGGGCATGGGTGCGGGAGCCAAGCAGACGAACCTGCAGAACCTGCAGCTTGTCCGCGAGCTCTCGACGCAGCTGGCAGAGGTCGGTCTCTCGGGGCCACAGCAGTGGTACAACCTCGCCAAGCGCATCATCGAGGAGGTCGGCTTCAAGAATGTCGATGACTTCATCGTGGACCCGTCGCAGATGGCGGCACAGATGCAGCAGGCGGGCGGCCAGGACAGTGGTGCCGAGGACAACAAGACGACGATCCGCTCGGCCATCACGGATGCACCGTGGCAGGTTCAGATGCAGTTCTGGCAGAAGCTTGGCTTCGAGGTCACGCCGGACATGTTCACGGAGCAGACGGCTCAGAAGGTCCTGAGCGGTGCCGCCGATGCACAGGCCAAGGCCGATGCAAGCAGAGGAGGACAGTGGAATGGAGCAGGAATTGGAGCGCAGCCGCCTGATCGCGGCGGGCAGGGAAGCCGAAACTTCGCTGGAGTATCTTCGGCCAATGCTCAGCCGCAAGCGGGCGCAGGCTTTGGAGCGGCTCAGCAAGCCCAGCAATATGGAGCTGGAGCGCAGGCTGGTGGCGGAGCTCCAGGCGTATCAAGCTATTGAGGATGAGTTCGTCCGCGACGTCCAGGCCGGGCGCATTGCGGATCGGCAGCAGGCAGAAGAAGGAGAATGATTATGGGACTTTGGAAAGGATTCAAGCTCTGCGAGGTGCTGGAAGGCAACAAGCGCACGCTCATCACGGTGCTGAGTGAGCAGCTGGCGCTCACGAATCAGGCCCTCGAGGGCATGAGCGAAGAGATGAAAGTCGTCCAGAAGGACCGCAGGAAGCTAGAGGACAGAGTTGGGAAGCTCGAGGCGAGAATCCAGCAGCTCGAGAAACTCGCTGGTGTGCAGGAAGCTGCCGTAGCTGGCCCCGAAGACACAGACGATAAAGGAGAATGAAGATGGAGAACATGGACCAAGTCAATGAACAGTCCACACCCATGATGGACGAGACACAGCAGGCACCGGAGACGGCGGCTGAAGAGAAGGCGAATGAGCAGACGGAGCAGGAGACGCCGGAAAGTACAGAGGACGCTGCAGCCAACGAGGACAGCGAGCCGAATTTCCAGGAGCTCGGCAATATGACTGCTGGCGACCAGCTGGCGTACCTGCGCCAGCACGGCTACCTTGATCATGACACGGATGAGAAGAAGCCTGAGCCAGAGCAGAAAGGGGAGCAGGCAGGACAGACCGAAGAGGCCCCTGCTGAGGATGACCCGGAGTATGAGATCACGGTGGACGGCAAGCCGGTCAAGGTCAAGCTGTCGGAGCTCAAGAACGGCTACCAGCGGCAGGCGGACTATACGCGTAAGACGCAGGCCCTGGCCGATGAGCGCCGACAGGTCGATGCCATGATGGCCGCTCTCAAGGTCAAGCAGGGGACGCAGGAGCCGGAAGCCGACAAGGCCAATCCGGAGACGGGCGTCTCGAGTGACTATAAGGCCGCCGTTGCACAGGCAGAGAAGGATCTCGGTATCGCGCCGGGCGAGTTCAACCAGTTCGACCCGGAGCACAACTTCGCCCTGCAGCGTGTCATCGTCCGCAACTCCCAGCAGCAGGCCTCTCAGCAGGCCAATCAGAGTGCCGTCATCGAGGAGGTGCGCAGCTTCGTAGCGGAGGCGCAGAAAGACCCGATGACGCCGGAAATCGACAACAACTATGATGTTTATCTGTTCAAGCTCGGACAGTCCTCTCCGGAGGGCGCGCAGAAGGCGATGGCCATCGCTCAGGCGAAGCAGCGGTTCTTCAACAATCAGGCTACGACGGCGGATACGAAGATCCTGAAGGAGCACTGGGCGTATGTGCGTTCCGAGTTGATGAAGGCAAAGGCACCGGCGCAGGGGACGCCAACCACTCCCGCGCCGAAGCCGGAGCCGCCCAAGACGGAGACGCCAGGGCAGGCCGCTGGCAAGACGCGCGAGCCATTCAACGCGCGCAAGCTCCGGGGCCTTGATACGAAGCAGCAGATTGCCGCCCTCAGACGGGCGGGTTTCATGTAAGAAGGAGAACGACTATGGCTAGATATACGTATGATGAGCCGACGAACCGTGAAGACCTCACGGACGTCATCACCAATATTTCGCCGACGGATACGCCAATCACGACGATGATCGGCAAGACGAAGGCAAAGGCAACCTATCACGAATTCCCTGAGGATGAGCTGGCGGCGGCTGCCGTGAACGCTCATATCGAGGGCGAGAAGGATGTGGCGGCAGATGCTCCGGCGCGCACGCGCAAGGGCAACCACACGCAGATCATGAAGCGCGGCTACTCGGTCACGGCGACGCAGCAGGCGGTCGATAAGGCCGGCGTTTCGGATGAGCTGGCCTATCAGATGCTCAAGGCAATGAAGGAGCTCGGCAAGGACCTGGAACTCGCCATCACGACGCAGAAGACGGATGCGGCAGGCTCCAAGACGGTAGCGCGCACGTTCGCTGGCATCCCGGGCCTCGTTACGACGAACGCCAAGACGGATACCAAGGTGACGATGAACGTCATCACGGACGCCCTGCAGGCGGCCTGGGAGCACGGCGGCACGCCGTCGAAGCTCATTGTGTCCGGCACGAATAAGCGCGCGGTCTCGGCGCTCACGACGTCGAACACGAAGAACATCGACGCGGCGAAGAAGAAGGTCGTCGAGGCCATCGATGTCGTCGACACGGACTTCGGCCGCATCGAGATTGTCGCCTCGCGCTTCCTCGATGACAAGACGATGTTCGTTCTGGACCCGTCTTATCTTGCGGTTGCATGGCTGCGCCCCTTCACGAAGAAGATGCTGCCGGATGACAGCGACGGCAAGGCTGGCGTAATCACGGGCGAGATGACGCTGGAGCTGCGCGGCGAGTCCGGTCAGGCCATCATCACGATTGGCGCATAAGGATAGTCCAAGAGGGCGGTCTCCCGCCCTCTTTTTAGGAGGTGGGTACAGTGGATGAGAAGGTATATGACCTTACAGATGCCGGCGATACGGAGAAGACGTACTTCGTTCGACATGACGGGCGGGATCATATCGTCAAGGCGGGATGCGATGACGACGTCCTGCAGCAGAATTATGAGGATCGCAAGACGGATGGCTTTGATCCTACGCGCTGCTTCCGCCGCGTGGCGCATATCGACATGGGCACGGTGCGCATCCTGGCTGACGTCCAGCACGATGCAGATGCCAGGGCATATCTCGAGGTCCATGATACCGCCGCCCGCGACCGCATGATAAGGCGCTACCCGGAACTCTTCAAGGCCTGCTCGGGAGGTGTTTGAGATGACGCCGAACGATATCATCCTGGCGGTCCGCATGGCGCCGGAAATCAAGGACATGGATGCGGCGCACTACAGCGACTACGATATCCTGCAGGCGCTCAACGAGGTGGCGGCTTACCTCTACAATACTTTGGCCGAGCAGACGAGCAGCCTGCTGGATAAGCGAGCGGAGCTCCAGAAGGTGGAAGACGATGGTGAGGGCTTCGCCTTGCCGGAGGACTTCCTGCAGATCGTGAGCGCCTACGACGGGGATGCACGCACTATGGAGCCGCAGACGAAGGACGGGGAGCTCACGGAGCACAGCTACCGCATCGTCGGGGCGAAACTCTGCACCAAGAGCAAGGCCGTCACGCTAGTCTACAAGCCATTCTTCGTTGACCTCACTATGGATGACCTCGAGCAGGATATGGACCTGCCGCCTTTCTTCAAGACGCTGATCAAGAAGGCGACAATCCTCATCCTGCAAGGAAGTGGTCAGCAGGATACGGCTGTCATGCAGCTCATCGCGGATGGCGTGGCGAAGGTTGTCGGCAACATGGCGTTCTCACGGATTCCAGATGTGCACAGCTGGGCGGAGGTGGTATAGATGCAGGTGACGGAAGCAATCAATCGCATGAGAGCATCTATGCATGACATATCCAACGAGTATGATGACGCCGCGTGTATTTTTGCTCTCAATACGGCGGTACATGACCTGACAGCGCTTCTTGCTGCGGCGCACTATCCTGATTTGATTGAGGAGAAAGATCTTGCGGAGGGAGATATGGTTCCGGACGGATTCTTCCGGACGTGTGGCTTGTATCCAATCCGTATTACGGGCGGTACGGTACATCTCTTGACAGATGCAGAAAAGGCACATATCCGCTATTATAAGATGCCCGCGGATATGGCACGTACAAGCTCGCTGCCGTTCCGGCTCAGTATCTTGAATAGCCTGGCTATTAAGATTGCCATCAAGATATTGCTCAATGAAAACGAGTTTGATATCTCTCAGGATAGTAGCATCCAGAGCGAGATCGCACAAGCGCTGCAAGCAGGAGTGGGGTGATGCCATGCGTTTGGCAAGCAAGCACGCAAATGTTCAGAATATCCGATATGCCGATTTTTCGGGTGGCCTGAACACGACGGATGCCGTAGAGAATATTGCTGACAACGAATTATCTCAGGCTGTAAATGTCGAGATCTACAAAGGCCAGCTCAAAACGGTTGCCGGTGATAAAGCCGTATACAAGGACACATCGGTAGTATTTGACGGTATTATCTATGACAGTATCGAGGATAAGCTCTTGCTGGTCGATAGCGACCGTAAAGTATATCTGCTTGATGACGGCAAACTCACGAGCAAGGGTATATTGACTGGCGCAGCAGAAGTGCAGTATGCAGCTTGGGAGGATGGTGTTATCATCGCTTCGGGCGGCAAGCTGCAGTATTATCATGGCGGCACGCTTGAAACCATTGCAGACTCGCCTGATGTTTCGCGTGGGTGCTTTATCAAGAATGGCCGCATCTGTACTTTTTATGACGATGTCCTCAAATTTTCGGGTGTCGGAGATGAAACGAATTGGACACAGAAATCCGATGATGCCAGCTCCAGTCAATGGCTACAGGTCGGGTATAAAGATGGCGGTGATATAGTCGGGGTAACGTCACTATCCAGCGATATGCTGATCTTCAAAAACAATCGTCATGCATACCATCTATCCGGATCTTATCCCGATTGGTCCCTATCTGAGATTGGTCGGCAGATTGACTGTAAGACATATCATGCTTGCATCGCGCTTGCCGGCAGCGCCTGCGTACTTGGCGAGACCCGAGTGCAGGCTGTTCTGACGACGAATCGCTACGGCGATATGATGGCGACTGATATCGGGCAAAAGGTCTTTCAGGATATAGAAACCTTACCCGCCAATGTGAGACTGCGGTATATTCCGAGCCTGAATCAAGTATGGATTATCTCAGGCATGGCGTCTTTCCTCTTTTATGATGCAAGCACAGGCGGTTGGTTTAGGCGGAAGTACAATGCCGGAATTGTTGATGCTGTAGAAGCAAATGGGAAAGTCTATATCTTAAAGCTGCACGGCTTATATGTATTGGACGATACGATTCAGGACGATGATGGCAGTGATATGCTTTGGAAATTTCAGCTTAAAACGCTGACATCGAACCATGATATTCTTGTCAAGCATGTATGTGCCGATACGACGCCTTTGCATACCACTTATGCGGATGAATACATACGTGTGGGAAATGTTGTTATAGGCATCAAGCAGCCACAAAGTGCGGACTGGATATATAAAAATAGTGAAACTGTTTATTCAAGCCGGCGGTCTATCGCGGCTACACCGGGCAGGGCCTTCTTTACCAATTCCGAAGATGTGTGCTTTAACTTTGAGAAGATTTATGCAAGCAGTATGCCGCTTGTAGCGCAGGAAGCGCTCAGGAGTGAAACGCGGTGTGTGGATCACGAGAGGAGCGTGAGTACGATGCTCTGGGGTCGTGGTGGCGTGACTATCTTTAATTCAATATCTTATGATGTGGTGGAGGTGTGAGAATGGCAAAGCTAGCGGAGAAGAATATATTGGATTATCGCATTGGCGGTGATACACTCAATGAATTTGCTTTGAAATACATGTCCGAGATGCCGAGAATCTATCAATTTCTCAATAATATCCGGACGCATAATTCTGACGGCAGTGAGCAGGTCGAACCTGAGCCCTATCAGATCAAGGTAGAAGATGATAAATTCTACGTGCGTAATAAGGCGAATGACAACTGGCTGTACCTTTTTGATGTTGCAAAGAATGGTGGCATGCGCTCTGATTCTTTTGGTAAGCAGTCGGCAGGCAGTCTTGCGAGCCGCCCGCAGACAGGCAATACTTCCGGCGATGTGTACTGGGACACAGATAACGGTCGCATATATATGTGGCAGTCTGATGCGTGGCATCTCATTCTAAGCCTGCACGTTGAGGACCTTGTCGGCTACGAGAATGTGCTCACGAAATCTGATCTTGCAGAACCCGCATCCGGCACATTGGCGACTACACCGAACAAGCTGGTACGGCTTAATGCGAATGGCGTCATGCCTGTCAATGTAGCTGGCAATGCAGGACAGCTCGCGGGCGTGAATGTGGAAATCGATAATCTTCAAGATGGCCAGGCGCTCACCTATCGTAGGGCCTCGAATGTGTGGCATAACGAGAATAAGGGTGTTGTCGGTGCTGGCAAAGCCTTGGCGATCAAAGATGGCGATAAGCTTATCGCTGAGTTCTCTGGCGATGAACCCGTCGAATTTGATACACAACGTACGGCGCATAATAATAACGAGGACGCCCACGCTAAAGCCTTTGCGAAGCACAATACGTCCTTAGACGCCCATGCCAATATCTTTCAGAAGGTACAAAGCATTGCGGCGGCGCATATGTATAATTTCTATTATCGTAGCGGCCAGTTCCAGGCTGATTCGACGACGCGCACGGCGCTTGTGTCTCCTACGTATATCCTCGTCAATGTTGGCGGCAATGGCTATGAGTCAAAGGCGGCTATCACATTGGATATTTCCAAAGATGCAGCTTGGGATACGGACGCACAAGAGTGGCAGGCATCGCACGCTTATGCCGTCGGCGATGTAGTCTATCCGACATCCGGGCATACGACATACTACTATCGATGCACAACCGCAGGTACGAGCTCTACTCTTACACCGTCCTTCCCGACGACAATAGGCAGTACGTACAATGACGGCAACGTCGTCTGGGAGTGCCAGCTTGACTACACACAGGCCGTTAACCGTAAGGGGAAAGACTTCTACGTCTATGCCTGCGCCGACGGCGATGCGCTGAAGCTGGTCGTATCGCCGAACAGTACCGTGCCGACAAAGTATACGGCGGATAGTTCGCGCAAACTGGGCGGCTTCCATTGCTTGTGTGCGGACGTCGGTACTATTTCCGGCCACACGCTCTCCGGCTACGTCGCTGGCGATATTCTACCGGCGTCGGTGTGGGACCTCAAGTTCCGCGCGACGGCCGAGAATGAGGGCATGGTATGGGACGGCAGTCAGTGGGTCGATATCTATCTCGACTCTTGGGATGGCTCCAGTCTCGTATCGTCCTACGGCGGCGTTGCTGCTGATGGCGAGAGCACGAAGAAATTCCACGGCGAACTTTTTGTCGAGGAGTTTGCGAAGGTCAAGAAGCACCTGATATCACGTGATCAGTACGTCGCTTTCGCGAAGGGGTCCAATGAGAAAACAAACATCAAAGGCTCAGCTGACGCAAATACGACGGGCGGCCATGTAGACACGGCAGGCAGGCGCATGATCTCGAACATCGGCTGCGAGGACTGCTGCGGCTGGATGTGGCAGTGGACGTCGGATATCAGTGGCCACCCGAACTACTACTCGAACGACAGTAGTGGCGGCCATATGTCGGATATGCAGGGGAGTACCTCGCAGACCACCAGCACAGAAGGTAGCCATTGGCTGATTGGCTACGGATGGCAAGAGGATGGACGCAGTGTTGCCAATATCAACGTTGACGGCTCTACGAACATCTACGGCCATTCTTATGGTGTGCTGACCCGTGCTCTTGTCGGCGGTGACTGGGGCGCCGGGTCGTCGTGCGGCTCGCGCTCGGTCTCTCTGAATCTCTTGTCGTCTCTCCGGTATGACGGCCGCGCGGGGCGGGGCGCGTCTGAGCCGAGGGCCGCTATTCTCTAGTCGCGTGGCCCGGCGGGACGCCGGGTCGCAGGTCGAGCGGCTTGATTTTTTTTTGATTTTATCCACATGTCTGTAATAGTCCATCTGGACTTTTTATAGAGGGCTTATGTACCGCCCGTGCTCTTGTCGGCGGTTCTTGGGGCGACGGGTCGTCGTGCGGCTCACGCTCGGTCAATCTGAATAACTTGTCGTCTAACCGGAATGACGACAACGCGGGGCAGGGCACGTCTGATACGGGAGATAAAAAGCGTCTAGCCAAAATCCCTCGGCTGGGTGCATGAGCCTTGGCATAGCCAAAATACACAACGGGAGACGGGGTGGGCTAGTGTAGCCTATGGCGAACGTCCGCCCCATTAAAGTGAAACTATGAAACGATATGGTAATTTCTTTACAAAAATAGTCGATATAGAGAATCTACAGGAAGCCTACTACAAGGCGTCCAAAGGGAAGCACTGGCAACGGAATGTCCGGATGTATGACGCTGACCCGATGCCGTGGCTGATGAAGCTGAAAGAATCGCTGGAGCAGGGAACCTTTCATACGGCGTCGTACACGACGAAGCAGATTTATGAGCCGAAAGAGCGGACCATCTACATCCTGCCGTTCTATCCCGACCGCATCGTGCATCACGCGGTCATGAACGTGCTGGAGCCGGTCTTTGACAAGCTCATGATCTACGACAGTTATTCATGCCGAAAAGGGAAAGGACAGCACGCGGGGAGCAAGCGATGCATGGATATGGTGCGGCACAACCGTTACTGCCTCAAGTGCGATATCAGCAAATTCTATCCATCCGTGAATCATGAAATCCTAAAGAAGATACTACGCCACAAGCTCAAGGATGAAAGACTTCTGGCTTTGCTGGATGACGTGATTGACAGCACGCATACGGAGACGAACGTGCCAATCGGAAACTACTTGTCGCAATGGTTTGGCAATCTCTACATGAATGAGCTGGACACATACGTCAAACAGCACTGGCATGTCCGTGACTACATACGGTATTGTGACGACTTCTGCTTCTTCTCGAATGACAAGGACGAGCTGCGGAGAATCCGAAATGAGCTGCCAGGCTATCTTGCAGGCACGCTGAAACTGATGCTCAGCAAGTGCCAGCTTTTTCCGACCGCGCAGGGCGTGGACTTTCTCGGCTATAGGCATTTCCCTCGGTACATTCTCGTGCGCAAGAAGACAGCCGCCCGCATCCGCAGGCATCTCCGCGAGACGATGCACCTCTTGAAGCAGGGGCGCATCTCACCGGAGACGGCAAAGGCTAAAGTAGCCAGCGCGAAGGGATGGATACAGCACGCCAACGCCCATCATTATGCGATTGCCAATCATATCGACGAGCTTTGGGACGAGGTAAGCAGCTATGCATAAATTCAGCGATTTCGCCAAAGAGGAAAAGGCGATGGATGGCGACAAAGTGAGCATTAGTGAGCTTTTCAACAAGACCATCGTCGTGCTGGCTTATCGGAAATTCGAGTCGCGGGCGGTCAAAGGAAAGAACTGTATCGAGATTCAATTCAAGCTGGACGACAAGATTGGCGTCACCTTCACGAACAGCGCTGTGCTCGAACGACAGCTGGACACGTTCAAGGACATGATGCCTTTTGAGGCGTCCATCAAGAAAATCCATAACTACTACACGTTCACGTGAGGAGGCATAAGCATGGTAGGATATCCGCATACACTGAATACAAGAGAAGATTATCTGTTTGTGAAAGCAAATTTCCCGAAAGAGAAATGGCAGGGCGATTTTCAGGCCCTGCTTGACAGCATGTACCAGTGGTACAACGTCGGTACGATTGCTGATGAGTCTGCAGGTACAGTAGACGATACACATAAGATTGTCATCGATGAAGACCGCAATACCAGCGCGAAGACCTACTACCAGTACGAGAAAAAGATTGACGAGAACTGCAAGCTCTTGCGGCTGGGGTTCACGGAATCGGAAGTGAAGGCGGCGCTGGCATGATGCGGACTTTTAAAGAATGGAAAGCCTGGTATGAATCCCATGCGGAACCGGCTGATCCTATCGAAGGGGCTTCGCTCTACTTCGAGCCCGCACACGGCTTCTTCTATTACAAGGTTTTCCCGGGCGGGGTGCTGTACATCGACCATTTTGCCACGGATGACTACCAGTATCTGTTCCGAAAAGCAAGGGAGAGGGCGCGGTGCCTAGGGTGCCGCGAGGTGACGACGCAGACGTTCCATCCGGCGAAGGCTTATGCGCGGCTCTCGAAGGCGCATCTGGATTTGAAGTACAGCACGCGCGGGGCCAACGGGAAGTGGTACTGGGCGTTTACGGAGGTTTTGAATGATGTGGAAGGGAATCGAACTTGACTGCTTTGGCATGCCAATCAATCCTATCTTGAAGAGAGGAAGGCCGCGCATGAAGAAGGGTGGCGGCAGTAAGAGCACGACAACGACAAGCAGGGTGATTCCGGGGCAGACTTGGAATGAGGCTTACCTCGAGAATGGGCTCATGGACTATGCGAAGAGCGGCCTAAATGGTGCGGGCGGCATCATGAGCAAGGCGCTGCAGTCTATCGACCGCCAGTACAATCCGGATTGGACGAGGCTGGCGGGGGACTACAACGGCACGATGGGCCGCGTGTCGAGTGGCTACAATGATTTGCTCGCGGGCAATCTGCCAAGCCAGTTTGCGGATGCACGACGCAAGGCACTCAACGATGACCTGCAGGCGACGGTCGGCAGCTCGGTCAACAATCTGGCCGGGCGCGGCGTGATCAACAGCTCGGTCATGAGCAAGGCGCTCGATGATATCTCGGAAGACGCGGCGAGCCAGCTGGCAAAGTCGTACGCGTCGGACCTCGGTACGTACTCGGGCCTGCTTGGCAGTACGGCATCCAACGCAAATCAGGTTCTCGCGGGCAATCAGCTAGCACAGCAGGCGTCAGAGACGCCGACGAACAGTCTGTTTGACTATGCGGCGGCGCTGGCAAATCCGGCGAGCAATATGTACAACACGATGTACTCGGGCCGCATGGGCACGGGCAGTACGTCTACGACGACGAGCGGTGGTAACGGCAACGGCATCTGGTCGACGATCGGCACGCTTGGCACAGCGTTCATCCTCTGCTTCGCGGGGGATACGCTCGTCACGACGCCGGACGGCTATGCAAAGATCCGCGATATCAGGCCGGGGGACATGGTACTCTCGCTGGACGAGGATAATGAAGTCACGCCGAAGCGCGTCGCCTCAATCACGGGCGGCCATCTGCGCGACATTGTGGATGTCTACTTTGGTGACGGCACAACGTGGCACACGACGGCGAGACAGCGCTACTTCGATGGCAAGCACTTCGCCAGCATCGACAGCGCGCATCATCCGCGGGCCGTCGTCTTCCAGGGCAATCCGGTCGAGGTGCTTGGCGTAGAGAGGGACACGGGGCGCAAGGAGCTCGTGTATGATCTGACGCTCGAGGGCCCGGCAGAGCGCAATATCTTCTTTGCCAATGATGTTGCAGCGGAAGGGATGGGTGATTAAATGGTTTCGATGTTCAATCAGCAGGCACCGCTCTCGCTGCTGCAGGCGGCGCAGAATATGGTGCAGGGCCCCGCTGCTACGACTCCACAGGCGCAGCCCGGCTACTTCCGGGCACTGCCGTACCTCATGGCGGAGCAGGGGCTTACGCAGAACAACGGCACGCCGCTCGGCGCGCTGGCGCAGGTCCTTGGCTCGTACTGGATGAAGGGAGCGATGAAGTGATGGCGGGGACAGGAAACAGCTACTGGACGGGCGGCTGGGCCGACGGGAGTCCGAACTTCATGCGGGGCATGCCGGGCACGATTGGCGCGCAGATGAATGGCGGCAACTACGGCCCTGTACAGGCACTCGCGGATATCCTCGGAGCGTACTGGCAGAAGCAGGCGTATGAGGGGGCCATCGGCTATGCCTCGTCGCCGGAGATGAAGCAGGGCCTCGACAAGATGACGGAGCCGGTCTATGAGAAAGTCGATATGCCGCCCGAGCAGTACGGCGACAAGGAGATGCAAGGCGCGGTCCAGTCGATGCAGGTCGGCGGCCAGCTGCCAAACCCGGACTGGCTCCACAAGAACACGCCCGCTTTCGAGCTGACGCCCATCCAGAAGATGGCATCGGGGAGCCAGTCGCTCATCCAGGCCGCGACGGATCTGGCGAACACGGCACAGCAGCCATCCGCGGCGACGAAGGCGAAGCTCCAGTCGCAGTATGATGAATTCGCCAAGAACCAGAAGGAGCATCCAGAGTGGTTCGCGGGCAACACCTACACGGGTGGCGACGAGAAGGCGCGCGTCAAGGCCAACCTCGACTATGCGCAGGGCCGCGCGGAGGCGGACAATGCTTACAGCGCGCGCACGGGCCGCTTCAAGACGGGGCTCGAGCAGTACGGCTACACGGGCAAGGCAAGGGCGGCGTCCTTTCAGGAAGTCAAAGAGCGGGCGGCAGACCTCAAGGCAAAGGCCATGCAGGCGGCGCTGCGCCGCTATGGCGTCCGCGGGGCGCAGATGGCGGAAGGGCTCATCGACTCGGCCATCCAGGACCGCCTCAATGCGTTCGGCGGTGCGACGATGGCACAGGCCCGCGTACCCATCGACAAATTCCTCGCGCAGAATGCGGATAACCTCAACGACCCGAAGGTCTTTATGCAAGCCGGCCGCATGATGACGGACTACAATATCGCCGCCAAGCAGATGGGCCAGCCGGAGTTCGACACGTCGCTTTTGACGCAGCTGCAGAAGATGGGCGAGGTATCTGTCACGAAGTCGAACCAGGGCGGTTACACGAGCTGGGTGGCCGTCAAGAAGAACGGCGGCAGCTTCGGCGTCGACAAGGATGGCAAGCCCGTCTATGCCGTGCCAATCATGAAAGAGGCCAAGACACCAACTTGGAAGGAACAGCAGGATGTTGACCTCAAGAAGGCAGGACTCATCGAAAATATTCGTACACATAAAGCCAATGAAGGCCTGAAAGCAAGAGATCTTGATGAGAAGCACAGGCATAATGTTGTGACGGAGAATAAGCCGACGCGGAGCGGTGGAGGCTCTTCCAAGTCTGGTGGCGGAAGTGGTGGAGCAAATTTCAACTCGAAGAAGGTTGAATCGAAGGTAACAGATATGCTGGCGCAGGGGCAGACGCCGTCGCAGGTCAAAGAGCAGCTTCTGAATGCGGGTATGAGCGAAGAGCAGGCAGATGCCTATCTGCCACCTTCGGCTATTGAATACTACCACAATGTTTGGGGCGATGATGCGCCGGAATGATAGGAGATTGAATCATGGCAGATGAAGCAGTCAATAATTTTCTTGGAACAGACAGCGACCCGTCTGTCCGTGGCTTTTTGGAAGCGACAAAGGACGTGCCGGATTCTGCCGACATGGACCTCAGCGACTCGGATGATGCGGGCGATTCGGGCAGCACGGCGGATGCAGTGGCCAGCGTCATGGCGGGCCTCGGGCAGGACCTGCATGATATCCTGACGCTTGTCGGCGGTGTGCAGCAGGACCAGAGCAAGATGCAGATGGACTATGCAAAGGGCGAGTCACAGACGGTCGGGGATATCGGCGACGCCATTGCGGACCACTACAACAACACGACGTACCACGAAATCCTCAACAATGCGACGGACGACAATGGCAGCATCACGCCGGAGTCAGCGGCGCAGGCGGAGAATGGCGACAACAGCGGAGCAGACCCGTTGCAGACGGAGGAGGAGAATATCCTCGCGCATGTCGGCGACCCATCATATAATCTGAACAATCAGCCGCAGGATACGCTACAGGCGAATCTGCGCCGAGATGTCAATGACTGGGGCAATGACCTCTATCAGGATGCATCGAAGCTGGCAGGTACAGTCTATGATGAGCTCACGGCCACAAGCCTGCAACAGCTCCAACAGCTCGATGACAAGGCGGGGCAGAATCTCTGGGATGTTTACAGCGACGTCGCGCGTCCGGCCGGTATGGTGGCCATGACGCCGCTCGTGCCGGCACAAATCCGAGCCATTGCCGGTGCAGTCTTTGCACCGAAGATGATCTCGGACACGGCAGACCTCTACCTCGGCCACGGCACAGGCGAGGACGGCGGTCAGGGTGAGGGCGGCCTCGGTGCGGTCGTGCAGGGTATGGTCGTGCAGCCGCTTAACCAACTCATTACGGATATCAGTAATCCGGAGCAGCTCGCCGAGGACATCAAGTCACATCCGGCCAATATCTGGGATCGCGTGCTCATGCCGGCCACGTTGGCTGAAGGCGGCTATCACGGTGCGCGTGCCTTGGGCCGCGGGGCGGTTGGCCTGAAGAACCGCGTGCAGAATGTCTGGGAGAAGGCGGACGAGGATGTCGATACGACGCCGCCACCCGTCGAGTCGGCGGAGGATATTGTCCAGGAAGCGGACAATGCGGCTGCGGAGTCGGGCGGCTATGAAACCGGTGACGACGGCACGGTCCACATCGATACGGGCCACGGCGATATCGATGCCTGGATTGATGATGCGGCGGCGCAGTATGATCTTGACCCAGTCATCCTGCACAAGATGGCACAGCAGGAGAGCCGTCACGGTGAGCGCGATTCCAACGTCATGCAGGTGCTCGACAGCACGGGGAGGGCGATGGGTTACGACGATGTAAGCGACCCACGCCAGTCCATCTATGCCGGTGCCAAGTATCTGCGCACGATGCTGGATCAGGACGGCGGCGACTACAACGCGGCTATTCGCGACTACAATGGCGGTGGCGACCCGCAGTACTTAGAGCATGTCATGGGCCAGCCGGACTATCAGCCAACGTCTGGCGGTGAGGGCGGCGGCTACGTCGTGCCTGAGACGGCAGAGTATACGCTCGAACCCGGCGTCAACCACGAAGGCTTCGATGAAGGCACAGAGGCAAAGCTGCGCCTGCTCGACAAATGGTATGCCGAGGAAACGGGCGGCGAGCATCTCGACATCTCGTCGATGCGTGACGGCACGCACAGCGACCCGAATCATGCGGCAGGCAAGGCTGCAGATATTGTCAACGACCGCCTGACAGACCCAGACTTTCGTGCGAAGTTCACGGAGAAATGCCATGAGCTCGGCTTCAAGACCTATGACGAATTCGACCGCTCGAACTGGACGGAGAACACGACGGGCTACAACTTCCACATCTCGGATGATGGCACGCCGCTCTCCAATCTTCGCCGCGGTCGCAGCAGTGACGCAGAGGATTCGTCCTGGCTCGATGACGACAGCTCCAGCAGCTCTGCCGCTGAGCCGGACGAAGAAGGGCCTCTCCGCGATGTTGAGGGCAATCCCATCTATACGGATGACGAGGGCGTGCAGGAGCGCACAGACGAAACTGAGGCCGCCCGCGCGAAGGCTGAGACCGAAGACCTGCAGGAGGCCAATGCACCGGCAAAAATCAAGTGGGGCGAGGGCAAGACGGCGCAGGACGCGCTCGACCTCGACAACTATATCGAATCGCTGGAGCAGGAGCGCCAACGCATGATTGACGAAGAGGTCCGGCTGATGCAGGAGAACCCGGGCGGCAAGGGGGTAGACATCGGCTACACGACGGATGACCGCGGCAACATCAACGGCCGCTGGGCGCAGAGCAACAATCCGCAGTGGTATCAGGATGCCTATAAGCGGCTGGGCCGCAAGCCGACGAAAGCCGACCTTCCCTTCCTCGCCGAAGACCGCCTGCATGACGTCGAGGAATTCGATACGCTCGACCGAGAGCTCAGTCATATGCGCGTCCTGCGCGACTACATGCGCGAACATCCGGAGGAGAGCTTTGACCGCGCTATGGATCAGACGGATGCCGGCACGCTGGTGCAGGGTGAGAAGCAGATAAAGAAAGGTCGGACACGCGAGGAAGAGCTGACTCAGCAGCAAGATGATGCTCGTGTTATCCGCGGCGATGAGGCGCAGCGCAACCTGGCACCGGGGCACATCTATAAACAGGCGAACAAGCTGCGCAAGGTCATGATTCGGGATATAGCGAATCATGATTTTACCAATAAATCGACGGGGATCGTAGCGCGGCTCAGCAAAACCGGGATAAAGAAAATGCTCTCCGCAAGAGCCATTGCGAAATCTATCCGCAATGGGTTCTCTGGCGAAGAGCATATCCAAGCCGTGTCGGAAATCCGACGTCTATTTGAAGATGCAATCCTATCGGAAAGCCATCCCGATATTCATGAAGCAAGAGATATCAAGGCAGTCCAGCGTTTTCGGGTTCGACGTGCCAATGGAAGCATCGCGAAAATCACGGTGAAGCAGTACCACGATGAGAAAATCGGACGCCGCATTTATACCTTAGAACTCGAGGCATTAGAAAAGCCCGAAGGGTTAACGAATGTTCCCGGACAACATTCCCCTTCGAGCTCTGGGCCTCACGTCACAGAACACCTGAGAGCCGGCACCGCAGGCGACCGTGAGGTCCTTACTTCAAGTGTATCGCAGCCTCGGACAAATGTCAACGAGAATCCGCTCGTCCAGGGCGAGTCCAATGCTCCGGTCAAGCTTAAGCCCGGCGAGCGCCCTGCGCCGGTACCGGACCGTGAAGGCCGGCTGCCTACAGCTACACTCGGCCCGAAGAAACCGAAAGGCCATTTCAAGGGCAACCGTGTCACGCGCGAAGAAATCTTCGAGCGCGCGCGGGAGCTCTTCGGCACGGTCCGTACGGGCCGCACGGGGAGAGGGCTCAACGGCCAGTACGACCGTGGCGCGGATGTGGCCCGCACGGCGCAGTATGGTCAGTTCGATACGATGTGGCATGAGATTGGCCACAAGATTGACCTGCTGCTCGGCCTCACGGACAAGGCCGGCCATACGTATGATGCAGAATTCAAGCATGTGCTGGACCGCAAGTATCCGGATGGCTTTCTTAATCACTATCGTTTGGATGAGCTGCAGCCGGAGGGCATCGCGGAATTCCTCAAGGAATACATGCACGACCGCACGGAGGCAAAGGCGGACTTCCCGACGTTCTACGACTTCTGGGAGAAGGAAGTCGGCAAGGACAAGGACCTCGCCGCCCGCGTCAGCGAGATGCGCGAGATGATGGATGTCTACTACAAGCAACCGCTCGGCGCGCAGATTCTCAGCACCATCCACAGCGACAAGCCGCCTACAATCCGCGAGAAGATCCAGAAGGTCCTCGACAATATTATGATCAACTGGGTCGATGATAAGTGGGGCATCAAGAAAGCGGAGCAGATGGTCGAGCAGATTATCGGGCGCAAGCTCAGGCCCGAAGAGTCAGCCTACACCTATGCCCGCATCGCCAAGGATAGAGGCGCCAGCGCGGCCATGCAGCTCCTGACGGGCGAAGATGCTGAGGCCGTGACGAAGGCTCTCAACAAGATTTACGGCGGTGTGCTCAAGAAAGAAGTCACATTCCCGATGGTACTGGAGAAAATCCAGAAGCTCGAAAAATCGAACAAGGATTTCTTGAAAAAGAACAATTTCAAGGATTATCAGGAAGCACTCAGCGCTTATCTGATTGCCCGCCGCTTCATCGAAGTGCATGACCTGAAAGCCAAGGGGCACAGGAACTACCAGATGCCGCGCAGCTATGACGAGTACAAGCGATTCGTCGACAGCGCCCCACAGGGTCTCAAGGATGCGGCGCAGGATATCTACGACCTGAACCGCAATATCTTGGCCATCATGCACCACGAGGGGATGCTCTCGGATAAGCTCTATGCGAAACTGTTGGCGGATCACAAACATTATGTCAGCCTGGCTCGAACCTTTGAGGATGATGCCGGAGCGTCGCAAGGCTTCGGGGCCTCGGACAGCTTTATCAATGTCTCGAACAACATCAAGAAGCTGACAGAAGAGGGTTCGGTGCGCGACGTGAAGGACCCGCTGCAGACCATCCCGCAGAATATCGCGCGGTCGCTCATCGCGGTCGAGCGCAACAAGGTAGCGCAGAAATTCGTGGCGCACTCAGAGCTCTACGGCACGGGCGGCGTCATCGAGAAGGTCAGCGGAAACGCAAAGCCAAAGGACTCGTCTTTTAACGTCTGGCAGCATGGCAAGCAGGTCACGTATGACACGACGCCGGAAATCTATCAAGCGATGCAGAGCTTGAAGCCGGACGGTATGGATAATCTGACGCATCTACTTTTGAAGATGCCATCCAATGTGATGCGCGCGGGCGCAGTCGTCTACAACCCTGCTTTCCTCGCGAAGAACCTCGGGCGCGATCAGCTTACGGCGTATCTGAATTCAAAGTATGGCTACAAGCCTTTCCTTGATATGGCGAAGGGTATGCTGCATCTCCTGCGCAAGGATGATATGTACCATGAATTCGTGACGTCCGGCGCTCTGATGTCGGCCATCACGCAGGACGCGAAGACAATGGTGCCGGAGCTCGCCAAGGCGTATGCCAAGAAGGGCATGCGGAGCAAGATCTTCAAGGCCATCAATCCGGCGGTATCTCTGCCGGCTCTCTCGGAATTCATCGAGCAGAGCACGCGCATGGGCCTTTATGGCCGGGCACGCAAGCACGGCGCGACAATCACAGAGGCGACGATGGAGGCGCGCGAGTCGACGCTCGACTTCGGGCGCGCGGGCCGCATGGGGCGCAAGTGGAACCGCTACATTCCATTCTTCAACGCCGTCATCCAGGACCCCGTCATTTTTATGGAACGCATCCGGGAGAATCCGGCACGCATGATGAAGCGCTCAGCGCCCATGATTATGGGGAGTCTGGCACTCTACGCTATCATCCAGTCGAATGAGCAGACGGCCGCCGAGTATGATGAGATGATGCCCTATGAGAAGAACATGTTCTGGAATGTCCCGGTCCCCAAGTGGGTGTCCAAGACGGGATGGGTCCGCTACCCGAAGCCCTTCGGCCCAGGCTTTCTCTTCGGCTCTCTGCCGGAGCGCATTGCCGACATGGTCAAGGGCAAGGACAAGACTGGCAAAGGCATGAAGGAATGGGCCAAGGGATTCCTTGAAGGATTCAACCCGGTATCCCTGCCGCCTCTCATCCAGGCGGTCTATGAGTGGCAGGCCAACTACAGCTTTTTCCGCGAGCGGTCCATCGTGCCACAGCGTGAGGCGAAGCTACCGGAAGAGCAACAGTATGGCCCGACGACGTCGGAAGTGGCGAAGTTCATCGGCGAGCATTTTGGCCTGTCGCCGCGCAAGGTCGACAACCTCGGCCAGAATCTCGCGGCCGGTGCCTGGACACAAGGCAACAATCTCATCGACACGCTGGCCGGTCGCAAGGGACGCAACCTCAATCCACTCAAGTCATTGACGGTCGACCCGTACAGTGCACCGCAGTCCATCCAAGATTTTTATGATCACATGGATAAGGCCGAGTCCAGCTACTACGGTGAGATGAACACGAAGGGGCATCCTACGGCCAAGACCGAGTACAATCACAAGCTCATGTATCATGCGCAGAAGCAGATGAGCGACCTCAACAAGAAGGAGCGGGTGGCTCTACAGAAGGGCGACCAGGATGCCGTCGATAAGATCAACAAGCAGCAGCTCAAGGTTGCCCGCGATGCGCTGAAGATGTATAAGGAGTAATCACATGGACCATAGCGGTAGACCTCCGCCGATGCCGGGGAAAATGCAGATGGAAGGAACATGGAGATTGGATATGAATCTTTTAGAACGACTGACCAAAATCGAGACGCAGGTGGATGCCCTTGTCACGTCCGTGCAGGAGCTCAAAGAGAAGATTGACGTCTTGACGCCTGACGTCGTCTCGGCAATCGACTCAACGAAGTCCGCGCATCATCGTATCGATGAGTTTAAGCGGGACGTCTGCTGGACAATCGGCATGAGCACAACGCTCGTCGGCATCTTTGCGAGCGTTCTGACATGGGCGCTTGGGAGGTGATGCGTATGCATGTGACAACAGACATGATCGTAGGCACTGGCCTCATCATAGCCCTGCTCGCCGCCATCCTCTTCGGCGGCAGTACAGAGCTCCAGACTACTTTGGGGAGTGGCCTCATCGGCTACCTTGGGCGAACAGCGATCGAGAATAGAAAGGATGATTTGAAATGAAGGTATTTATCAATCCTGGCCACGACCTCGACTACGACAGCGGCGCTGTCAGCCCGAGAACGGGCCTGCGCGAGTGCGATGTAGCGGCTCACGTCGGCGCGCTCGTCAAGCATTATCTCGAGGCCGCTGGCTGTACGTGCGAGCTGATGCAGAGCGACAATCTCGCGCCGACGGGCGAAGGCCGCAGTAGATATGCGGATCGGCAGGGCCTCACGGTCACAGAGACCGCAAATGAATGGGATGCAGACATTTTCGTCAGCATCCATTGCAATAGCGCGGAGGCAGAAGAGGCCTGTGGTACCGAGACCTTCGCCTATGACTTGGACGGTGGCGAGGGCGAGAAGCTCGCGACGTGCATCCAGGACCAGATTGTGGATGCGCTCAACACGGTAGACCGCGGCGTAAAAGCAAACCCAAAGCTTTTTGTCCTCAGATATACGGCGATGCCGGCCGTGCTCGTCGAGCTGGGCTTTATCAGTAACGTTGGCGACGAAGAGCTCCTGACAAACCGGCAGGACGACTTTGCCCGTGCGATTGCCCGTGGCGTAACAGACTACGAGCAGACGCTCGCATGAGTCGCGTCAGATGGGCTCCGCGAAAAGAGCGCGAGAAAATGGAACGCTCAGCGGCTCGCGAGGAATGGCGCGGCCTCATCAAGATCGAGGACGTGCCTGCCTTTGGCCGCTGGCTGACCGATGAGCGCCATGAGTGGATGGGGCAGTCGCCCGACGCCGGGGAAGTCCTGCGCGTACACAAGTATGGCATGACGCGAGTCGTGCGCTGGGACGGGCACCAGACGAGATGTGGGCGGCACATGATGGCGCTCTGGTATACTTTTTGTTGTTTCCGAGATGAAGGAAAGGATGATTGAAATGTCGAAATGGACTGATGTAAGAGATAATGTAGTCGATGCACTGCATGTAGACGATGTGACCGAAGATGTCAAGCAGCGTGTCACGAATACAATCCTGAGCGGGGTCATGCCCGTGATTGAGAATGCGGTGGATAGCTTCTGTGCAACGACCAAGGAACAGTCGAAAACCGAATCCGGCTGGTGCAAGATCCGCGATGGTATCGTCCTGCCGCTTGTCATGCAGGGCTGTGTCTACGTCGTCAAGCTCGTGCTCAGCAAGACCGTAGCGCAGACAGCGACAGCCTGACCTTGTCTGCATTTTGTCTGCATCTCTTGCAGACAAGTCCCCGATGCAGTATGATACAGTATAGACTCAGTGCTACAGAATCCCTTGCGGCACAAAGCTTACAGGGTATGCCGTGGTCTAGTCTGATGCGTGGCTTACAATTCGTCGAGTTTAAGTGATTTTCCGAGCCATTTCAGGTGAGCAATTGCTGTTTGCCTGGGATGGCTCTCTTTTGTTTTATGGGATATGATATAATGAGGGTCCGGACCAGATTCAGGGGTCATGGAGAAGGGAGGGATTCTTGTGACGTTGTTCCTGGAACAGCTCATGGCGCTCATCGCGATTTTATTCATCGTGGGAGGCGCCTGCTATGCTTATCGGAATTACCGGCGGCAGAAGAAAAACGGGCGGGATTGATTGCTAGGGCCCGCGCGGAAATGATATAATAAACTGTGTAAAATTTTTTACCCCAGGTATACAGGAGGCGTAGATACAGAATGGGAAAAGCTTTAATCATTGGCTGCGGCGGTGTGGCAAGTGTGGCCATCCACAAGTGCTGCCAGAATTCGGATGCATTTGAGGAGATCCTGATTGCTTCGCGTACGAAGTCGAAATGCGATGCCCTCAAGGAGAAGCTGGAAGGTACGACGAAGACGAAAATCCAGACGGCTCAGGTGGACGCGGATGACGTCGATGCACTCGTGGCTCTCATTGAATCGTTCCAGCCCGATGTCGTGTTGAACCTTGCCCTGCCGTATCAGGACCTCCACATCATGGATGCCTGCTTGAAGACGAAGACGAATTACGTCGATACAGCCAACTATGAGCCGGAGGATACGGCGAAGTTCGAGTACAAGTGGCAGTGGGCTTACCGTGAGCGCTACGAGCAGGCCGGCATCACGGCGCTTTTGGGCTCGGGCTTTGACCCGGGCGTCACGGGCGTGTTTGCCGCCTATGCGCTCAAGCATCATTTCGATGAAATCAACTACATCGATATCCTCGACTGCAATGCCGGCGACCACGGCTATCCGTTCGCGACGAACTTCAATCCGGAGATCAACATCCGCGAGGTTTCGGCTAACGGCAGCTACTGGGAGGACGGTCACTGGGTCGAGACGAAGCCGATGGAGATCAAGCGCGTCTACAATTTCCCGGAGATCGGCCCGAAGGACATGTACCTTCTGCATCACGAGGAGCTCGAGAGCCTCGGCCTCAACATCCCGGGCATCAAGCGCATCCGCTTTTTCATGACGTTCGGCGAGAGTTATCTCAACCATCTCAGATGCCTGGAGGATGTCGGCATGACCTCCATCGAACCCATCGAGTTCGAAGGGAAAAAGATTATCCCGCTGCAGTTCCTCAAGGCCGTCCTGCCGGATCCGGCCAGCCTCGGCCCGCGCACGAAGGGCAAGACGAATATCGGCTGCATCTTCCGCGGCAAGAAGGATGGCAGGGACAAGACGTATTACCTCTACAATGTCTGTGACCATCAGGAATGCTACAGGGAAGTCGGTTCGCAGGCCGTTTCCTACACGACGGGCGTGCCGGCCATGATCGGTGCGATGCTCGTCATGAACGGCACCTGGAAGGGCCCCGGCGTCAAGAACATCGAGGAGTTCGATCCGGATCCCTTCATGGAGGCACTCAATAAGTGGGGCCTCCCCTGGAAGGAAAGCTTTGATCCGGAGCTCGTCGATTGATGGCGGCCCCGGTAATGAAGCGCGAGTGGCTTGAGGTGCCGACTCCTTCGTATGTCGTGGAGGAGGAGCTGCTGCGCCGTAATCTTGAGATTCTGCACGAGATTGAGCAGGATACGGGCGCACATGTTCTGCTCGCGCAGAAATGCTTCTCGATGTATCATTTCTACCCGCTGATCGGCCGGTATCTCTCGGGGACGACGGCCAGCGGCCTTTTTGAGGCTCGCCTCGGGCATGAGGAAATGGGAAAAGAGAACCACGTGTTTTCGCCTGCCTATAAGGAGGAGGATTTTCCGGAGCTCGTGAAGATCTGTGATCACATCGTGTTCAATTCCTTTGCCCAGTGGCGAAAGTTCGGTCCGCAGGCACTGCGGGCAGGAGTCTCGTGCGGCCTGCGCATCAATCCGGAATGCTCGACACAGGATCATGCCATTTACGATCCCTGTGCGGAGGGCTCGCGCCTTGGCGTACGGCTGCGCGACTTTGATGAAACGCAGCTTTCGGGGCTCGATGGCCTGCACTTCCATACGCTCTGCGAGCAGGGAGCCGAGGCGCTCGCCGTGACGCTTGAGGCCGTGGAGGAAAAGTTTGGCAGGTATCTGCCGCAGATGAAGTGGCTCAACTTCGGCGGCGGCCATCACATCACGAAGCCGGGCTACGACATCGCGCTCCTGAAGCAATGCATCCGCAGGATGCAGCAGAAGTACGGCCTGACCATTTATGTGGAGCCCGGTGAGGCCGTGGCCCTGAATGCCGGTTTCCTCGTCGCTTCCGTGCTCGACATCCAGGAGCAGAATGGCATCGCCATCCTCGATACGTCGGCGGCCTGCCATATGCCCGATGTCATCGAGATGCCGTACCGGCCGCCTGTCGTGGGCGCCGGTGAGCCGGGGGAGTTTGCGCATACGTATACCCTGGCCGGGCCGACGTGCCTGGCCGGCGATACAATCGGCACGTATTCCTTCCGGGAGCCTCTGGCCATCGGCAGCCGCGTCATCTTCGGCGACATGGCCATCTACACGATGGTCAAGAACAATACGTTCAATGGCATGCCGCTTCCTGATATCATCGCCGTGCATGAGAACGGGGCGTGGGAGGTCGTGCGCCGCTTCGGCTACGACGATTTCAAGAAACGGTTGTAACATTGTAAACCGAGTTTTCAAGGAACGATTGACAGTCGTTCTCCTTTATAGTAAACTAGCAACAATATATTTGAGGCAAGGCCTCGCAGTATTCAAGAAAGAAGGGGTTACGTTGGCATTCTATTTCAAAGAACCATCACACACTTTTGGGGAGTATCTTCTCGTTCCGGGTTATTCATCGGACAAATGCATCCCGAACAATGTGTCGCTCAAGACGCCACTCGTGAAGTTCAAGAAGGGTGAGGAGCCGAAGATCTCCATGAACATCCCGATGACTTCCGCTATCATGCAGGCTGTCTCCAACGACAAGATGGCGATTGCGCTGGCAAAGGAAGGCGGCGTATCCTTCATCTATGGTTCGCAGAGCATTGAAGAAGAAGCTGCCATGGTCGCCCGCGTCAAGAATTACAAGTCCGGTTTCGTCAGCAGCGATTCCAACATCAAGCCGACGACGACGCTCGGTGAGATTCTGGACCTTTTGCAGAAGACGAGCCATTCGACGATGGCTGTCACGGAAGACGGCACGCCGACGGGCAAACTGCTCGGCATCGTCACGAGCCGTGATTACCGCGTCTCGCGCATGAGCCTCGATACGCCGGCTGAGTCCTTCATGACGCCGTTCGAGAAGCTCGTCTATGCCGATGCGGATACGACGACGCTGACGAAGGCCAACGACCTCATCTGGGAGCATAAGCTCAACATGCTGCCGCTCGTTGACCACAACCAGCGCCTGCGCTACATGGTCTTCCGCAAGGACTACACGGACAACAAGGAAAATGCCCTGGAGCTCATCGATGCCAACAAGCGCTATATCGTCGGCGCCGGCATCAATACGCGTGACTACGCAGAGCGCGTACCGGCCCTCTTAAAGGCCGGCGCTGATGTCCTCTGCATTGACTCCTCTGAGGGCTTCTCGGAGTGGCAGCGCATCACGCTCAAGTACATCCACGAGAATTTCGGCGAGGATGTCAAGGTCGGTGCCGGCAATGTCGTCGACGCTGAGGGCTTCCGCTTCCTCGCAGAAGCTGGTGCGGACTTCATCAAGGTCGGTATCGGTGGCGGCTCCATCTGCATCACGCGCGAGACGAAGGGCATCGGCCGCGGCCAGGCTACGGCGCTCATCGATGTCTGCGCAGAGCGTGACCGCTACTACGAGGAGACGGGCGTCTACATCCCGGTCTGCTCCGATGGCGGCATTGTCCACGATTACCACATGACGCTGGCTCTGGCGATGGGTGCAGATTTCCTGATGCTCGGCCGCTATTTCTCCCGCTTCGATGAAAGCCCGACGGACAAGGTCAAGGTCAACGGCACGTACTACAAGGAGTATTGGGGCGAGGGGTCCAACCGTGCCCGCAACTGGCAGCGCTACGATCTCGGCGGCGCGCGCAAGCTCTCCTTCGAGGAAGGCGTTGATTCCTATGTGCCGTATGCTGGCCCGCTCAAGGACAACGTGCATACGACGCTCGCCAAGGTCCGTTCGACGATGTGCAACTGCGGTGCGCTGACGCTGCCGGAGCTGCGCGAGAAGGCCAAGATCACGCTGGTTTCCGCGACGAGTATCGTCGAGGGCGGCTCGCATGATGTCATTCTCAAGGATAAGTTCGGCCGCGAATAATCTTTAAAGATATCCATGATGATAAGATACTGTTCAGATTTTCTGAGCAGTATTTTTTCTTGTGCGCCGATTAGGCATGACAAAACCCCCAGTT
>NZ_QRVW01000016.1:60084-60538 GCF_003458855.1 Mitsuokella sp. AF21-1AC | reverse complement strand
TTTTCTACCCCCATAGTGTCCAGTTTTAGTTTACCACTTCAGGATTTTTTGTGAAACAGAGCTTCCCCCTTAGGGGGAAGTGGCCCAGGGGGCCGATAGGGGAAACTGCTGGTAACTGCTTTACGGCTCAATGAAATGCGAAACTGAAGGTATCGTTTTCATCGAGCCAATACAATGCTTCGAGCAGCCGCCCCTTCCGACAGCCTGCGGCTGCCACCTTCCCCAGAGGGGAAGGCTGCGCATCTTGTACAGCTCGTGTGTTTACCGAAGGCTGCGAGCCCAAAGCCTTCCCCGTTGGGGAAGGGGGACCGCGTCAGCGGTGGATGAGGTCCGTGCGCGTAGAAGGCTTGGCGTCCCCTTTGGGGAAGCTGTCAGCGCAGCTGACTGAAGGGGTGACAGCTCGCAGCAGCTTGCCGTTTCCGCCCATGGACCCCTTTCGGCCCTGCGGGCCACT
>NZ_QRVW01000016.1:263-60074 GCF_003458855.1 Mitsuokella sp. AF21-1AC | reverse complement strand
GCCGCCCCTTCCGACAGCCTGCGGCTGCCACCTTCCCCAGAGGGGAAGGCTGCGCATCTTGTACAGCTCGTGTGTTTACCGAAGGCTGCGAGCCCAAAGCCTTCCCCGTTGGGGAAGGGGGACCGCGTCAGCGGTGGATGAGGTCCGTGCGCGTAGAAGGCTTGGCGTCCCCTTTGGGGAAGCTGTCAGCGCAGCTGACTGAAGGGGTGACAGCTCGCAGCAGCTTGCCGTTTCCGCCCATGGACCCCTTTCGGCCCTGCGGGCCACTTTCTCCGGGGATGCCCCCGGCATCCCGCGCTTCGCGCCCGTGCGCGGGGACAGCTTTCGCTTCGATGCACAATTTGTGAAATACCGAGCGGAGGGATGTATTCCGCCTGGAGGCGTGCAGCGGCTGCCCGCGATAATACCTGAGGGAACGAGGGCGCATAAGCGGAGCGTTGGCGCCTGGCATCCTTTAGCCAGCCGACTTCGCGCAGTGTTGCGCCCTCGTTCCCGCCGCTCACATTCAGCTGCGCGCTGAAGCCGGAATACATCCCGCAGCGCCTTCGCTTCGCCGCCTGTCGCCTCCTTGCTTTCAGCCGTTGTGGCGCAGGCGTTCCATGGCAAGGCGGTAGATGTAGCTGACGCTGCTGTCGGGTGGGCGGTGGATGCCGGGGTCATCGGCGTGGACGATGCTGTAACAGAACGTGATGGTGACGGGATTGCCGCTGATCTCGTGAATCGACTGCAGGCGGTGCTGGAGTTCGCGGGCGAGGTCCTCAGACTCCTGGTGGCTGCTCTCGCGGCGCAGGATGGCAAACGTCGCATTCTGGATGCGCGCGATGGCAGCATCTTTCCCCGTATGCTGGCGCAGGAGCTCGGCCTCCTGGCGGACGAGAGCGCGGATTTGCGGCAGCTCATACGAATCCTGGATATGCTCGTCGAAGCGGCTCTCAAGCAGGATCAGCACGTACGGCTGCTTTTCCATCGTCCACGTTTCTTGATACCGGGTCAGATCCCCGAGGAAACCCTGGCGGTTGCGCAGCCCCGTGATGGGATCGTCAAACGGGGAGGGCAGCGCCTTGTGCAGGTCGTGGTAAATCGCATTGGCATCGAAGAAGACGCCCATGAGCCCGATGATCTCGCCCTCGCGGTAAATCGGCCACTTGTAGCAGGTGATGTGGTGCAGGGTGCCGCGGATGATGCACTCGCCCGCGACATTCTCGATGGTTTTGCCCTTCTGCAGGACATCGAGTTCATCGAGGCGATACGTGTTGTTGTCGACATGCCAGTTCATATCCTCGTCGGTCTTGCCGAGAATCTCCTGCACGGACGAGAAACCGTAATAATCGAGGAAGGATTTCGTCGCTCCGAGGAAGCGGCGCTCCTTGTCCTTCCAGAAATAATGGAAATGCGTATTTCGCTCGAAATTCTTCCAGAGCAGCGAGGGCAGCAGCTGGCCCTCCGGCGCGGTTTCGCCGGCGGCTGGCGAGAGGAGGGGCGGATCCACGGTCTTGGTGGCCGTCAGCATGAGCGGCATGTTCCCGCTGGCGAGCAGGATGGCCGTACATTCCTTCCAGCCGTAATTGCCGCGCTGGTCGCGCACGCGGAAGCGGCAGGCAATGCGCCCGTACGGGCTCTTCTGGATGCGTGCGATGACGGTATCGGGGTCGCAGAACGCGAGATACCGCTTACGGTCATCCTCATAGACGAACTGTCTGGCAAAGGCCTGCACGGCATGCCGGATATCGTAGGCTGTTGTTTCGGCATCTTTTGCCGATGTGAGTGCGTCGCGGAAGTGGAGCGGCTCGATTGTGTCCTTCGCGAAATTGACGAGGTAGACATTCTCAAACATGCTGTACAGGTAGCGCAGGCGTTCGTCGAATTTATCCTGCTGCAGGCCGATGCCGTTCTGGGAGAGATTCTGGAATTCGAGCTGGATCAGCAGATGATGATTCAGCGCATAGATCACGCAAAGGCTGACGCTGATGTAATGGCCGCCATCAACGTAAAAGAAGGATTCGGTCTGATGGCTCTGGCGCGACTGGTGGATGCATGTCCAGAAGAGGCGGCTCGCATCGGATTTGTCTGGCGAACTCATATTCCGCTGTATATCCTGCAGCTGATAGCCCAGCATCTGTATCTGCTCGCGGTAAGGCTGGTTGGCGTAGAGGAAGCGGATTGTGCCGTTTTCCTGCATGTCGAGGATGGCGTTGGGCCGCTTGGACTGGCGGATGACCATGCTGGCCATATCGTAGAAATGGCACCACTTGCGCAGTTCGATGCCGCGGCCTTCCGCCTCAATATGCGCCAGCGTTCCCGCGAGCGGGCGCGGCTTGCCGTAGAAATAGCCCTGATGACGGCCGCAGCCGATGGAAGCGAGGAAGTCCGCATGCTCCTGCGTTTCGACGCCCTCCGCGAGCGTCTTGACGCCGAGATCCTTGGCCATCGAGATGATTGAGATAATGATGCTGCGCGATTTCTCGGTGAAACTGCGCAGGAAGCTCATGTCGAGCTTGACGAGATCGACTGTGTAATCCTTGAGGATGCTCAGAGAAGAATAGCCGCTGCCGAAGTCGTCGAGCCAGATCTCATAGCCCTCCTCGCGCAGCTGGTCAAGCACCTGATGAACGGTCTCGGCGTTCTGTGCGAGGACGCTCTCCGTGATCTCGATGTGCAGGAAGTCGCGCGGCACAGCGTAGCGCCGGCGCGTCCCCTCGACGAGTGAGAAGACGTCGATGAGGCTGAAGTCATAGCGCGAGAGATTGCAGGATACGGGCGTAACGGGCAGGTTCTTGTCGAGGCGCTGGCGCAGCATGCGGCAGACCTCCTCGAGCACGAAGGCGTCGAGGCGGTGGATGAGCCGTACCTGCTCGAGCACGGGGATGAACGACGCTGGCGAAAGGAAGCCGATGTGCGGGTCCACCCAGCGCGAAAGGGCCTCGAGGCCGCATAGCTCGCCTGTGAGCGTGCGGATGATCGGCTGGTAGTACACCTGAATCCAGTGCTTTTCGATGGCTTCTTCGAGATGGCGGATGACGTAGTCGCGGATGTCGCGGTCAATCGTGACGCCCGGCAGCGGGATATCGATTTCCTGCATTGTGCAGTAAAAGACGGGGCCGTACGCTTCCGTGTCGACGCGGCGGCCCGAGACGTCCGCATAGCGGGTGCGGCTCGTGCGCGTGAAGAGGTGACCCTGGACATGCTCGAAGCGGTCGTGCTTCTCCGCGAGCTCGTGCCGGATATCCTGCTCGACGCGCAGGCGGTCGTCCATCGCGAAGAGATGAAAGGCATTGCCCTCCGTATGATGACAGAGCTCTGCGAGATCGCGGCAGTCGAACAGGCGCATCATTTCCTCATTGGCATAGAGCAGGCGATAGGGGGCATTTTCCTCTGCGATGTAGAAGCAGCAGGGCAGATTCGCGGCGATGCCGGGAAAGGCATGTATGTCAGGATTTGTATCGGGATGATCGGATTTTGTCATAAAAATACCTCATTCCAATCGAGAAGTTCAAGTATATTCTAACTGAATTATACCATATCCTGCTGCATTTCGTCGCGGTTTGCATTCTTGATTCAGCGCTTTTCGTGTGACTGAGTTACGAAAGAAATTGTGTTCGCATGATAAAATAAACATATCATTTGTAAGCGTGTACGCGAAGCGCGTGCCGGAGAAGGGGGAACCATCATGAGTATTGTCGATTCCATTGCCAAACGTCGTACGTATTACCAGCTCAACAAGAATCTGCCCGTTGCGGAGCAGGAGGTCATCGGGCTCGTCGAGACGATTACGGAGCTCGTGCCGGATGCCTTCAACATGAAGAGCGCCCGCGCCGTCGTCGTGACGGGCGGCCAGCAGGATGCGCTCTGGGATGCCATCTACGACGCGTTTGATGGCAAGGTCGCCCGCGAGAAGATCGACGGTTTCCGCGCCGCCTACGGCACGATCCTCTATTTCTTCGACACGGACGTCGTCAAGGGCCTGCAGGAAAAGTTCCCGCTCTATGCAGCGAACTTCCCCGTCTGGGCCCAGCAGGCCAACGGCATGCTGCAGTTCTCCATCTGGAGCGGCCTGCGCGATCTCAACGTGGGTGCCAACCTTCAGCACTACAACCCGGTCATCGATGAGAAGGTCAAGGCCATGTTCGGCCTGCCTGCCTCGTGGCGGCTCGTCGCGCAGATGCCGTTCGGCGGCATCGTCGCGGAGCCCGATGCCAAGGAAAAAGAAGACATCGCGAAGCGCGTCAAGGTCATCCGCTAAGAGCCGGCGGCTCCTGCGGCAATGCCAACATACACGGATAGAAAAGCCCCGGTTCCTTTTGATGGGAACCGGGGTTTTTGACTGCGGATTCATTTGACTTTTTCCTGTTTGGACTGACGTCGGGCATGGGGCAGGTAGAAGAGGAGGCCGAAGAGCACGGCGCAGGCCGCAATCGCCGCACCGACAAAGCCGATGTCCGGCAAGAGAGAGGCGGCGGCCAGGCGCCCGCCGATGAAGGTGCCGCCGCCGATGCCAACGTTGAAGATGCCCGAGAAGATGGACATGGCGACGGGCGCTGCGGCCAGCGAGCAGTTGCGGATGAGCTCGGCCTGCATCGTCACGTTGAACAGCGTGGAGATTGTGCCGAGCAGCATGCAGCAGGCGATCATCGACGGCATGAAGGCGGCAGATGGCAGGAAGCACATGAGCGCCACGAGCAGGCCAAGGAGCCCCGCGCGGAAGATGGGGAAGCGGTGGCGGCCGTAGAAGCGCGAGAACAGGACGCTGCCGAAGAAGCCGCAGACGCCGAGCACCATGAGCGTCCAGGTGATGGCATCCGGCGCGAAGCCGGCGATCGTGCCGAGGAACGGCTCGATGTAGCTGTACGTCGTGAAGTACGCCGTGGCGAAGAGCACGGAGAGCACGAAGATGCCCGAGACGAGCGGATTGCGCACGAGCGCCGGCAGGTCGCGCGTCGAAAACGTGGAGTTGTTCGTGAGCGAGGGGAAGACGCGCCAGAGATAGAGCAGGGCCAGCGTCGAGATGACGGCGAGCACGAGGAAGGTCATGCGCCAGCCGAGCGCGAGGCCGACGACGCGCCCGAGCGGCAGGCCGAAGATCATGGCGACTGAGGACCCCGTCGCAATCGTCGAGAGCGCGAAAGGCTGATGCGTCCTCGTCACGAGGCGCGTGGCGAGTGGCGCGGCAATCGACCAGAAGATGGAATGCGCGCAGGCGACGAGGATACGCGCCCCCATGAGCATCGGGAAATTCACGGCGAGCCCCGAGCCGGCCTGGCCGAGGGCGAAGAGCGCGAGCGTCAGGAGCAGCAGACGCTTGAGCTCCATGCGGCAGGTCGCGAGCATCAGCGGCAGCGACAGGATGCCGACGACCCAGGCGTAGACCGTGATCATGATGCCCGTCGCGGCCGGCGTCATGCCGAAGGAGTCGGAGATGTCTGTCAAAAGTCCGATGGGCATGAACTCCGACGTATTGAACACGAAGGCGGAGACCGCCAGCCCCGTGAGCGGCAGCATGTATTTGAAGGGAATGGGTGGCAGCATGTGGATACAAACCGTCCTTTCATCTTGTCATCGTGGATTGGCAACAGTTCCATGCTAGCGGTGCTTCTTCCTTTTGTCAAGCCTTGTTCCAAGTCTTGTTCCAGAAATAAAGCCGGAGATTTTTTCCCGCACATGGATGTCAGGAAGCCGCAAGTTGTGATAGGATACATAGGGATAGTTTTCAGTATACGCGGCTTGGATTCGCATTCGATTAGAAACGGAATAGAAAAGGAAGAGTATATGGCATATCAATGGAACTGGCAGCACTTCACGCCGCAGGATTTTGCGGCCCTGCAGAGGAGGCTGCGGGATGCTTGGCGGGAAGTCCTGCCGGGCGGAGAATATTTCGGACAGATCCGAACCCAGGATGTCTGCTGGGACATCCAGACGGAATGGCTGAGGGAAGAGGAGGAGCCGTATGTGACGCTAAGCCCCTTTTTCCCGCACGATGCAGCCTCGCCGGAGCCTCCGTATCAGGAAATGGTGCCGGGCATGCCCTTCGATACATATGATGAGGCGAGCCTCGTCATTTCCCGCCGCGCCTTCCTGCGCTGGCCGTATTTGCAGTTCTGCGACTTCGTCACGCGGCATTTGGCAGAGAAACTCAAGGCCCCCGTCTTTGCGGCGGCTCTGGCAGAAGATACGGGCTTCTGGGACCGCCATGACGCGCGCCTCCGGGCCCTGCGCGAGGTGGCCGCCGCGGAGAAGCGGGATGACCCCGGCGGCAAGATGTGATATGATATGGACGTATGATAGTTAGACCAGGACAGATAAGAGAAGGACAGGATGAAGAAATGATCAAAGCAGATTATCATGTGCATTCCGCATTCAGCCGCGACAGCCAGACGCCGATGGCAGACCAGGTCAAAAGAGCCGTCGAGCTCGGGTTCCAGGAACTCTGTTTCGCCGAGCACGTCGATTACGGCATTGCCGTTGACCCGTCGGAGGACGCCCCCATTGTTTATCTTTCCGGACAGCCGATGGTCAACGTGGATTACCCCGCGTATTTTGCAACGCTTGCACGCCTGCGCCAGGAATACGCAGACCGCATCAAAATCCGGGGCGGCCTGGAGTTTGGCGTGCAGGTGGAAACCATCCCGCAGTTTGAGAAGCTTTACCACGCGTATGAGGATCAGTTGGATTTCATCCTGCTTTCCTGCCATCAGGCGGAAGGCAAGGGCTTCTGGACGGGTGAATTCCAGGAGGGGCGCACGCAGCAGGAATACAATGAAGGCTATTACGATGCCATCT
This sequence comes from Mitsuokella sp. AF21-1AC, assembly GCF_003458855.1. Taxonomy (NCBI): domain Bacteria; kingdom Bacillati; phylum Bacillota; class Negativicutes; order Selenomonadales; family Selenomonadaceae; genus Mitsuokella; species Mitsuokella sp. AF21-1AC. The sequence continues at coordinate 53,300 of NZ_QRVW01000016.1, read as the reverse complement.
ACCACGTCATGCAGAACTACAAGGACTACAACATCCTCGCGCATCTCGACCTCATTGTGCGCTACGATCCGGCCGGCGTCTATCCGTTCGCCAAGATTCGTGATCATGTGGCAGCCGTCCTCGAGCTTGCGATTGCCGACGGCAAGGGCATCGAGATCAACACGTCGAGCTGGCGTTACCATCTCCCCGATACGCAGCCCTCGCGCGACATCCTGAAGCTTTACAAGGACCTCGGCGGCAAGATCATCACCATTGGCTCCGACGGCCATACGACGTCGCAGCTCGGCGCGCATTACGAGGAGGCCGCCGCCATCCTGCGCGATGAGATCGGCTTCCCTGCCATCTACACGTTTGAAAAGGGCAAGCCCTGCGGCCACAAACTGTAAGATTTCGCAGCGGGTCGTCTGGCGGCATGTTCGGCAGCAGTTTGAGAAAGGACGATTGCCATGAAGAAATGTATCGTAGTCATCGATATGCAAAAGGATTTCATTGACGGCAGCCTCGGCACGCCGGAGGCACAGGCGCTCCTGCCGCGCCTCCTTGCGTATGTGCAGCAGGCAAAAGACGCCGGTGCGGCGCTCGCCTTCACGCTCGACACGCACGGCGCGGACTACCTCTCAACGCAGGAGGGCCGCAAACTGCCCGTCCCGCACTGCATCAAGCCCGAGGCGGGCTGGCAGCTCGCGGAGGAGCTTCAGCCGCTTGCCAAAGAGGCCGTGGCCGTCGTCGAGAAGCCGGCCTTTGGCTCGCTCGAGCTGCCGAAGCACCTCGCCGCTTACGACGAGATCGAGCTCGTGGGCCTCTGCACGGATATCTGCGTCATCGCCAACGCCATGATCCTCAAGGCCGCCTTCCCCGAGAAGACGATTGCCGTCAAGGCCGATTGCTGCGCCGGCGTGACGCCCGCGAGCCACGAGTGCGCCCTGGCCGCGATGCAGGCCTGCCAGGTCGACATCCGCTGAGTCTGCCGACAGACGAAAAAGAAAGGAATCATATGGACGAAAAACACGAAGCACATACATGCGGCTGCGGCTGCCACCACGGCCATGATCATGCACATGACCATATGTCTCTGCCTGGCATGCAAACGCCCGCCGGGGACAGCCTCGACCCGCAGGATATCCGCTTCCGCCAGACCCTGCAGAAGATGCAGACCATGGCGAAATCGATGCAGGGCCTGCACGCGGAGATTGACGCGGCACTTGCAAAAGTCAGCCGGCAGAACGTCGGCTACATCCTGACGCAGAAGAAGAACGTCAAAAAACTCGAGCAGCTCTACGAAGACTGCTTCTCGCAGCCGCTCGGCCACCCGCTCTACGAGACCATGCGTCAGGCCGAGCAGGAGTACCTCGTGAACATCAAGAGCATCCTGCACGAAGCCCAGCAATTAAAGCGCGAGCAGGCCATAGCCAAAACGACGACAGAAAAATAAATCCGGAAACAGGACAGCAGAACAAACTGCTGTCTTTTGTTTTTCAACGCCAAGCCTTCCCCGCGCACGGGGAAGGGGGACCGCGAAGCGGTGGAAGAGGTCCATGGACGGACGGGCAAGGACAATACTTGCCTGTAAGTTCTTGCAAGCGTCGTAGCCCGCGCACGAGAGCGAAGCGAAGGCGCTGCGGGATGTATTCCGGCTTCAACGCGCAGCTAAATGTGCCCCAACATGCTGCGAGCAGCGAAGAAGTTTCGCCGCCTGCCGCGGCGTTCCGACATCCGGCGCGAAGAGCCTTTCGTATTGGGTCCCAGCCCTGCGGGCAGTCGCTGTGCGTCTCCAGGCGGAATACATCCCTCCGCTCAAGCTCTTGCTTTTCGGCAGAACACGAGCGCAGCAAGTTGCGTGCCTTCTCCGCGCACGGAGAAGGTGCCCCGTAGGGGCGAAAGAGGTCCTTGAGCTGACGGGCAAGAACAAAACTCAACTGCAAGTTCTTGCAAGCGTCGTAGCCCGCGCACGGGGGCGCGAAGCACGGGATGCCGGTGGCATCCTCGGGTGTGGCCCGCAGGGCCGAAAGGGGTCCTTGAGCTGACGGGCAAGAACAAAACTCAACTGCAAGTTCTTGCAAGCGTCGTAGCCCGCGCATGGGCGCGAAGCGCGGGATGCCGGTGGCATCCCCGGGTGTGGCCCGCAGGGCCGAAAGGGGTCCATGGGCGAGGATCTGTGCATGACCGATGACGCTGCGGGACGCATTCCGGCTTTAGCGCGCAGCTAAATGTGAAAGACGGGGACGAGGGCGCAACGCTGCGCGAAGTCGGCTGGCTAAAGGGATTTTTCCTTTTTAACGAAGCCTGACGAACGTGCGAAACGCGCGCTGCTTGAACGACGCTCGTTCGCCAGGAAGCTGGCAAGGAAAAATCCCTTCTTAACGCCAGGCGCCAACGCTCCGCTTATGCGCCCTCGTCCCCTCAGGTATTATCGCGGGCAGTCGCTGCGCGCCTCCAGGCGGAACACATCCCTCCGCTCGGTATTCCACAAACTGTGCATCGAAGCGCAGCCTTCCCCGCGCACGGGGAAAGTGCCCCGTAGGGGCGGAAGAGGTCCTTGAGCTGACGGGCAAGGACAATACTTGACTGTAAGTCCTTGCAAGCGTCGTAGCCCCGCGCACGGGGAAGGGGGACCGCGAAGCGGTGGAAGAGGTCCATGGACGGACGGGCAAGAACAATACTTGCCTGTAAGTCCTTGCAAGCGTCGTAGCCCCGCGCACGGGGAAAGTGCCCCGTAGGGGCGGGAGAGGTCCTTGAGCTGACGGGCAAGGACAATACTTGACTGTAAGTCCTTGCCAGCGTCGTAGCCCCGCGCACGGGGAAGGGGGACCGCGAAGCGGTGGAAGAGGTCCATGGACGGACGGGCAAGAACAAAACTCAACTGCAAGTTCTTGCAAGCGTCGCAGCCCGCGCATGGGCGCGAAGCGCGGAATGCCGGTGGCATCCCCGGAGAAGGTGGCCCGCAGGGCCGAAAGGGGGCTGTGGGCGAGGGGTCGCGCATATTTCGATTTACATGGAAATAGCAAGCTGCTGTGAGCAGTTACCCCTTCAGTCAGCTGCGCTGACAGCTTCCCCGAAGGGGACGCCATCTGCACGAGCCCCTAGCCTTCCCCGCGCACGGGGAAGGGGGACCGCGAAGCGGTGGAAGAGGTCCATGGATGACGGGCAGCAACGTTACTCGATTGCAGGCCCGCACAAGCGTCGCAGCTCCCCGCAGGGGGAAGGGGGACCGCGAAGCGGTGGAAGAGGTCCGTGGACGGATGGGCAAGAACAATACTTGCCTGTAAGTTCTTGCAAGCGTCGTGGCCCCGTGCACGGGGAAGCGACGGGCGGCACCTCTTTTTTGACAATTGCTGGTAAACTTGTTAAACTGTAAACCATACAGTCCCGCGAAACGAAAATGGAGCGTGATTTTTATGAAACGACAAGAGATATCCTGGCATAGTCCCAGGCTGGACCGCAATATGAATATCCGGATCTTCGGCCATACGGGAACGCCGTTCCTCATTTTGCCGACGCAGGATTCCATGTGCGACAACTTCGAAAACTTCGGCATGATCGATACGCTGCGCGAGCCCATCGAGCAGGGGAAAATCCAGCTGTTCTGCGTCGATACGGTCGATCAGGAAACGTGGTCGAACGTCTGGGGCGACAAGGGCTGGCGCGCCGCGCGGCAGGAGGCGTACTACAACTACCTCATCGAAGAGGTCCTGCCCTTCATCCGGCAGGAGAACGGCACGGGACGCCTGCCGGTCGCGGCGGGCTGCAGCCTCGGCGGTCTGCATGCGGCCATCGTCTTTTTCCGCCGCCCCGAGTGCTTTTCGGCCATGCTCTCGCTCTCGGGCGTTTACGATGCCAAATTCTTCTTTGACGGCTGGCTCGACAGCACGCTGTACCAGAACTCGCCGCTCGATTTCCTCGCGAATATGCCAAAGGATCATCCGTACATCAATATGTACAACGAGAAGCGCATCGTGCTCTGCGTCGGCCAGGGCCGCTGGGAAGAAGAAGGCCGCCGCACGACGGCGCTCATGCGCGACGTCTTCCAGCAGAAGGGCATCCATGCCTGGGTGGACTTCTGGGGCTACGATGTCGACCACGACTGGTGCTGGTGGAAGAAGCAGATCGTTTACTTCCTGCCGTATGTCCTCGGCGAGACGAATCAGCCGGGCTGAACGGACGCGATGGCTGGAGCCGGCAGCTCAGGCAGCGCGTAAAGGTTCGTAAAGGACAGAAAGACTAGAAAGAAAGCAAGAAAGGGTAAGAAAGGAACCGACACATCATGAATTTCGTTTTTATCTCCCCGCATTTTCCCAAGCATTACTGGCAGTTCTGCGACCGCCTGCACAAAAATGGTGTCAACGTGCTGGGCATCGGGGATTGTCCGTATGATGACCTGCAGGAGGAGCTCAAGGGTGCTTTGACGGAATACTACTATCTGCCGCATCTCGACGACTACGAGCAGATGCTGCGGGCCGTCGCCTTTTTTACCTTCAAATATGGCAAGATCGACTGGATCGAATCGAACAACGAGTTCTGGCTCGAGCAGGACGCCCGCCTGCGCACGGACTTTCATGTGACGACGGGGGAGCAGGCTGACAACATCCAGCGCATCAAGAACAAGTCGGCCATGAAGGCGTACTATGCCAAGGCCGGTGTGCCGACGGCCCGCCTGCACAAGGTCACGGACGAGCAGGCGGCGCGCGCCTTCATCGCCGAGGTTGGCTACCCCGTCATCGTCAAGCCGGATGTCGGCGTCGGCGCCTGCGATACGTACAAGCTCTCCTCGGATACCGACCTTACGGCCTTCTTCGAGAAGCTTCCTGCCGTGCCCTACGTCATGGAAGAATTCATCACGGGCGACATCTGCTCCTACGATGCCATCGTCAATGCGGAGTCCGAGCCCCTGTTCGAGTCGATGACGGTATGGCCGCCCTCGGTCATGGACATCGTGCTGCAGCAGCTCGACCTCTCGTACTACACGGCAGCCGAGCTCCCCGAAGCCCTGCGCCGGGCGGGCCGCGCCACGGTCAAGGCGTTCGGCGTCAGGAGCCGCTTCGTGCACCTGGAGTTCTTCCGCCTGACGAAGGCGAAGCCGGGCCTCGGCGAGGTCGGGGACTTCGTCGGCCTCGAGGTCAATATGCGCCCGGCAGGCGGCTACACGCCGGACATGATGAACTACGCGCATTCGACCGATGTCTACCAGATCTGGGCCGACATGGTCACGACGAACCGCCGCATCCTGCCGGACAGCGGCAAACACTGCTACTGCGTCTACGCCAGCCGCCGCGACTCCCATTCTTACGTGCACAGCCATGAGGAGATCATGGAGCGCTACGGGAAGGATATGGTCATGTGCGAGCGCATGCCCGAGATGATGGTGCCGCAGATGGGCAACCAGATGTACACGGTCAAGCTGCCCGACCAGGCCGCCACGGACGCGTTCATCGCGTTTGTCCAGCAGCAGAACTGAAAAAAGGAAGCCGAGACGCTTCGCAGCAGTCAGCATTTGTCTGGCCGCTGCGAGGCGTCTTTTCTTTGTCAAACATTTGTGCGAAGTACATTTCAGACGCACTTTTGTAGATTTGCCCATTCAAAGAATACAAAATACTTTCTGAAAATTTGTTTACAACCACATGGTTTTGTGGTACTTTAAACATAGATAAAACGTTTTATCAAAACAACTGAAGAGAATCGGGCTTCAACGTTGGAAGTAAACTTGATGAAACGCTTAATCAATTTGTTTGAGATGGGAGTGTTAAACATGAAGAACATGGGCAAGTTAACGGTCTTTTTGATTCCTGTTGGCATCGCGGTCAACATTGTCGGCGGCCAGATCGCCATCCTCCTGAAACTGCCGATCTGGCTCGACGCCATCGGCACGATCTTAATCGGTGCCATTTGCGGCGTCGTTCCAGGTCTTATTGTTGCAGCCATCACACAGATCATCAATGCAATTTCTCTGCCGACGGTCCTGCCGTACATGGTGGTCGGCTTCGCCATGGCCATCGTCTCGGCTTATTTCACGAAGAAGGGCTTTTTCCATTCGTTCAAGCGTGCCGTGCTGCTCGGCATCATCATCGCCGTCATCACGACCTGCATCTCGGTACCGATTGATGTCCTCGTCTTCGGCGGCTTCATCGGCACGGGCAACAGCATCGTCGCAGCCGGCCTCATGACGCTCGGCCTTTCGGTGCCGGTGGCTGTCACCATCAGTTCCTTCACGTTCGGCCTTGTCGATAAGACGCTGAGCGTGCTCGTCAGCTACTTCATCATCAAGAGCATGCCGATGCACTTCCTCGCCAAGCTCCCGATGAGCGAATATATCCTGCCGGATAAGAAATGAGTACCGGTAAAATTTCATAACAGTTGCAATATGGATAAGGGGGGAGGGCTTTCCCCTTTATCCATATTTATTTGAAAGGAGATGAAGAGATTGGACTGGTCTTTTGCTCATGATTACTTAAAGCCGCGCCTCAAGGGCAATTTTGTCCTTGACCTGAACCCGATGAGCAAGGCGAATATCCTGATTGCGATCACATTATCCGCCTTCGTGGTATTTGACGTGGCGTATGCCTTTGCCCTCACGGCACTGATCCTCGTCTTTGCCGCGCTGGCAGGCAAATTCAAATCCTTCATGAAGGTGTATTGGAAAATCGTCGTGTTCTTCGCTTCGCTGCTGTTCCTCGTGCGTGCGGCGTTCACGAATGGCTCGACCGTCCTCTTTCAGATGGGCGGCATCCACGTCACGCCGGAGGGCATCCATCTCGGACTGATCTCGGCTGCCCTCGTCATGGAGTTCAGCGGCGCGTTCATCCTGTTCATGGAGACGACCGAGATGGATGAACTCGTCTACATGCTCGAGAAGAAGGGCATGTCGCACACGTTCTCCTACATCATTTTGTCGGCGTTCCAGACCATCAAGGACCTCAGCAAGTCCTCACAGACCATTATGGATTCGCAGCGCTGCCGCGGCATCGAGACGGAGGGCAGCATGCTGAACCGGGCCAAGGCGTTCGTGCCGGTGCTCGGGCCGCTCGTGCTCGGCGCCATCTCGAACGCCGAGGAAAAGAGCATCGCGATGGATGCGCGCGCGTTCTCGGCGCCGAGCAAGCATACGAGCCTGCTGCTCCTGCGCGAGGTGCCGACATCGGAGCATCTTCTTGTCTGGTTCTTTGACCTGGTGCTGATTTTGACCATAATCGGGAGGATTTACGTATGGATCGCATAGAACTCAAGCATGTGACATTCTCGTATACCCTGGCCGAGAACAAGGCGCTCGATGACGTTTCCTTCACGTTCGAGAAAGGCCGGTTCTACGGCGTCATCGGCGAGAATGGCGGCGGCAAGACGACGCTCTGCAACCTCCTGCGCGGCCTCATCCCGAATTTCTTCAAGGGGGATTTGTCAGGGCAGGTGCTCTACGACGGCACGGATATGAAGGACCTCGATGTCGATGCCCTGTCCGTCGATATCGGCTACGTCTTCCAGAATCCGTTCACGCAGATCAGCGGCGTCAAGAAAACCGTATTTGAAGAAGTCGCGCTCGGCCTCGAGAATCTCGGCGTGCCGCCCGAGGAGATCGTCAAGCGCGTCATCGATGTGCTGAAGCTCCTCGAGATCGAGCACCTCGCGCTGAACAATCCGACGGAGCTCTCAGGCGGACAGCGGCAGCGCGTGGCCTTTGCCTCGATCATCGTCATGGACCCCGATATCCTCGTCATCGATGAGCCGACCTCACAGCTCGACCCGGAAGGCTCCCGCCGCATCTTCGACATCATCGAGACGCTCAAGAAGCGCAACAAGACCATCGTTCTCGTCGAGCACAAGATCAACATGATCGCCATGTACTGCGATGAGGTGCTCGTCATGAAGGACGGGAAGCTCGTGCGCAGCGGCAGCGCCCAGGAGGTCCTCTCCGATGTCTCGCTGCCCTCGCTCGGCGTCAAACTGCCGGAGGCCGCGCAGCTTGCCTATGATCTCGCCGACAAGGGCATGCCGCTTCAGGGCATCCCCATTACGGATGAGGCCTGCTGCCGGATGATACAGGAAAGGTGGGGTATCCATGGAGGGAATTGAATTTCAGGACGTGTCCTTTCACTATCCGAACGGCTTCCTCGCCAACGAAGGCCTGAACCTCAAGGTCCGTCCGGGCGAGCGCGTGGCCATCATTGGCCAGAACGGCGCGGGCAAATCGACGGCGGCCAAGATGATGAACGGCCTCTACAAGCCCACGCAGGGCAAGGTCCTCGTCAACGGCATCAATACGAAAGAGAAGACGACGGCCCAGATTGCGCGCATGGTCGGCTACGTCTTCCAGAACCCCGATGAACAGATCTTCAACAGTACGGTCATCAAGGAAATCGAGTACATGCCGCGCTACTTCCATCTGCCCGAGGAAGAGATCAAGGCGCGCACGGAAGAGGTGCTGTCCCTGACGGGGCTGGAGCACTGCCGGGACATGAATCCGTTCGACATCTCATATTCCACGCGCAAGTTCGTGACCATCGCGGCGGTGCTGGCGACAAAGCCCCTGTACACGATCTGGGATGAGCCGACGGCCGGCCAGGACTGCAAACATACGGTCATCCTGCGCAAGATTCTCGACTACCTGCAGGAGCGGGGCGTCGGCGTCGTCGTCATCACGCACGACATGGATTTCGTCGTCAACACGTTTGACCGCATCGTCGTCATGGCCAACAAGCACATCATTGCCGACGGGACGCCCAAAGAGATCTTCAGCCGCGAGGAAATCATCCGGGAGTCCTGCATCAGCCGCCCGCAGGTCGGCAATATCGCCCATGAGGCGGGCATTGAGCAAACCATCCTGTTCCGTCAGGAACTCGTTGCGTATCTGAGCGATTGGGAGTCAAAGCGAAAGGAGAGACAGCAATCATGACAGATCTCATGAAATCCATTGAAGCCCATCGGGACGATTATGTCGAGCATCTCGTCAAACTGGTCCAGTGCGATACCCATGACATCGACCACGGCATCGGCGGCGGTCTCGAGAAGAACGGCCAGGAATACCTCCGGACCGTCTTCGAGGAGCTCGGCGCTTCCCGTATAAAGGAGGACCCGCTGACGGAAGACGTCATCACGGCCTGCCGGGAAAAGTACCACGAGGGCAATCCCGGACACGATTACAAGGATCGCTACAATCTCTATGCGTCGTTTCCGGGAACGGGCGAGAAGAGCATCCTGTTCGACGGCCATGTCGACAGCATGCCGGCCGGCAATCACGACAACTGGCTGCATGATCCCTACGGCGGCGTCATCGAGGCGGGCAAACTCTACGGTGTCGGTGCCTGCGACATGAAGGCGGGCCTCATGGCCTCCATCATGGCCGTCAAGGCGCTGCAGGATGCGGGCATCGAGCTTCCCGGCACGGTGAAGATCGCGTCGGTCTGCGACGAGGAAGGCGGCGGCAACGGTTCGCTCGTGGCCGCCATGCACGGTGAGAAGGCCGATGCCGTCGTCGTCTGCGAGCCGACGGATTACGAGCTCATCGCGGCGCATATGGGCTGGGTGTTCTTCAAGGTGGAGACGGAGGGCATTGCCGTGCATTCCGGCCTCAAGCTCAAGGGCGTCAATGCCATCGACAAGATCATCAAGATCATCCATGCGCTTGAAGAGATGGAACACCGCTGGCTGCTGACGTACAAGCATCCGCTGCTGCCGCCGCCGTCCGGCAATGTCGGCGTGATCACGGGCGGCGATGCCGGCTCGACGGTGCCGGATTACTGCAGCATCCAGCTCTGCGTCCACTACCAGCCGGGCATGACGTATGATCAGGTGGTCAAGGAGTTTACGGACGCCGTCATGCTCTGTGCCGATGGCGATGCCTGGCTCCGCGAGCACCGCCCGAAGGTCAGCGTCTACCAGACGGGCAATCCGTTCGAGATGGACCTTGCACATCCGTTCGTCAAGGTCTTCCGCGATTCGTTCCGCGAGGCCATCGGACGTGAGGTACCGATCGTGGGCTCGCCGGCAGGCTGCGATTCCCGCACCTGGCGCAACATCGCGGGTTGCCCGACGCTGCAGTACGGCCCGGGCCGCCTCGCACAGTGCCATGCCGTCAATGAATATGTGGAAATCCAGCAATATATCGATGCCATCAAGATTTACGCATCGCTTATCCTGAACTGGTGCAAATAAACAAGGAGGGGTTTTTATGCAGAAGAAAAAGATTTTAGTCGGCGGTGAATCCTGGACGAGTTTCACGACGCATGTCAAAGGGTTCGATACGTTTACGACGAGTGTCTATGAAGAAGGCATCGAGTTTTTGGCGCGTGCCATCGACCATGCCGGCTATGAGCTTGTCTATCTGCCGGGCCAGCATGTGGCGGAGCGGTTCCCCTGGACGCCGGAAGAACTGTCGGAGTACGCCTGCGTCGTGCTTTCCGATATCGGCTCGAATACGCTCCTCCTGGCCGATGAAACCTTCAAGGAAGGCCGCAAGATGCCGAACCGCTGCCAGTCCATCGCGACGTATGTCAAAAACGGCGGCGCCTTCCTGATGGTCGGCGGCTATCTTTCCTTCTCCGGCATCGACTGTAAGGCACGTTACGGCAAGACGGCCATCCAGGACATCCTGCCTGTCATCTGCCTGCCGGACGACGACCGCGAGGAGCATCCGGAGGGCGTGACGCCAACCGTCGAGCATGCGCATCCCGCCCTTGCCGCAGTTCCTCATGAGTGGCCGCATTTCCTCGGCTACAACAAGACGCTGCCGCGCGAGGGCTGTGATGTGCCGGTGACGATTGCAGGGGACCCGCTCGTGGCCTTCGGCTCGTTCGGCAAAGGGCGTTCGGCAGCCTTTACGTCTGACTGCGCGCCGCACTGGGGCCCGAAGGAATTCCTCGATTGGCAGGGCTACGATCTGCTCTGGAAAGGGATTTTCGATTATCTGACGCAGAAATGAGAGGGGAAATGCGGTCATGGCAACGATGAGGCAGGAGGAAGAAGCATTGGCGCTCCTGAAACGTCTGGTGGAGACGGATACGCAGAATCCGCCGGGCCGGGAAAGCCGTCTGGCCGATTTCCTGACGGAGTTCCTCCAAGGGACGCATGCCACGCTGCAGCGGATTCCCTGCCGCGAGACGGGGCGTGACAGCCTGGTGGCGCGCCTGCGGGGCACGGGAGAAAAGCGGCCGCTGATCCTCTGTGGTCACATGGATACCGTGCCTTCCGGTGATGAAACGGCCTGGAGTGTGCCGCCAATCGCGCTCACCATCCGGGATGGCAGGGCGTATGGCCGCGGCACGAGTGATATGAAGAGCGGCCTCGCGGCCATCGCGTACGCCTTTCGCCAGGCGGCACGCCGGGACGAGCTGCCGCAGGGCGACATTTACCTTGCGGCGACGGCCGACGAAGAATCCGGCGGCCTCGGCGCGGCGGCCATGAGCCCGCATCTTCCGCTGAGTACGGGTGTCGTCTGCATCGCCGAGCCGACGGATAATGCCATCGGCATCTCGGCCAAAGGCACGCTGTGGCTCAAGGCCCGCATCCAGGGCCGCACGGCCCACGGCGCCTACCCGGAGCGCGGCATCAATGCCATCAATATGGCGTATGAGCTGCATCGTGGGCTCGCGGCCTTCTGCGCGCGGCATGAAGATCCGCTGCTCGGGCCTGCCACCTGCACCCTCACGGGCATCCGGGGCGGCGTCAAAGCCAATATGGTCGCCGATGCCTGTACGCTCACGATGGACATCCGCACGACGCCGGACCTTCCGAATGAGGCGGTGCTCGCGGAAGCGAAGCGCCTTGCGGGAGAGCTCAGCAAGGCTCATCCTGGCCTGCAGCTGGCCTTCTCGGTCCAGAATGACCGCGCGGCCGTACAGGTGGCGCCGGATGCTCCTGAAGTCCGGCTTCTCGCCCGCATGATTGCGGAGGAGACGGGGAAGGAGCCCGTTTACAAGGGTATCAAATTCTTCTCCGATGCTTCAATCTTCGTGCGGACGAATCCTTTGGTGCCGTGCATCCAGTTCGGCCCCGGACGCGAGGATCATGCGCATATCGTCGATGAATATGTGGAGCTCTCGTCGTATTTTTCCTCGATCTTGTGCTATAATAAGCTGTTAGCAAATTATTTTGGATGATGAGGAATCGAGCCTATGCCTACTACTCTAAAAGATATTGCCAAAGCCACGGGGCTGTCGACGACGACGGTCTCCCTGGTCCTCAATGGGAAGCCGCATCGTATTTCGCAGGAGAAATGCCGGCTCATCAAGGAGACGGCAAAGAAAATGGATTACCATCCCAACCGGCTGGCAGTGGGCTTGATCAAGCATGAGACGAAAACCGTGGGGCTCATCCTGCCCGACATCACGAATGTCTTCTTTTCGGAGGTGGCAAAGGGCCTGGAAGATGTCCTGCGGGAACATGGCTACCATTTGCTTTTGTGCAATTCCAACGATCGTCACGAGCAGGAAATCTCGGCCATCCGCATGATGAACAATCAGATGGTGGACGGGCTCATCATCGTCATGTCCTCCGAGACGGTGGGGGAGAAAGAAAAGCAGACCTTCGCGGCGCTGAAGCGCATGAAGCGCCCTGTGGTGCTCATCGACTGCTTCAATGAGAGCGGCGGCTTCAGCACCATTTCCATTGATAACTTCAAGGCCTCGTACATCGCGGTGGAGTATCTCGTGTCGCTCGGGCACCGGCGCATCGCCTGCATCTGCGGCCCCCTGGGGCTCAAGACGAATGACGACCGCCTGCGCGGCTACACGGCAGCACTGTCGGACAGCGGGATCCCGTTTGAGAAGGCCCTGATCTGTCAGGGTGATTTCCGCTATCAAAGCGGCTACGACGCCATTCCCGTGCTGCTGCCGAAAAAGCCCACGGCCGTCCTCTGCCTCAACGACATGATGGCCTACGGCGCGATGAATGCACTCAACAATCAGGGCATCCGCGTGCCGGAGGACGTGTCCGTCATGGGCTTCGACGACATCTTTTTCTCGCAGATCACGAGCGTGCCGCTGACGGTGATCCGCCAGCCCGCCTCCGAGATGGGGCAGAAAGCCGGCCAGGTCCTGCTGGCCGAATTGTCGGCTCATGCCGAGCCGCAGCAGATCGTCTTCGAACCGGTCATCCGCGTGCGCAAGAGCACGAAAGCCGTCAATAACGGGAACGGGCCCCTGGGCGTTTGCTGATCTTGCCGGTATAGAAATCATCCCGTCCGTGCTGAGCCGTTTTCTGGCTGTGAAACGTCACGATGAAAAGTCCTGCCTCACTGGCAGGGCTTTTTCGTTTGCCCTGTTCTGCTGCGGGTGGAGCGCGCGGTTGTCTAGTCAGCGACGAAAACGATGTTGGGCAGTATTTTGTTTCGTTCTGTTTTATGATAGAATAGATTTGTTACTGACAGAAGAAACGCCCCAGAGGGCCTAACTCCGGGGCGTTTCGTTTGCGTGTGATACACGCGTTGACTTCTTCTTAGCCTATGATTATTATACTACGGGCTATCCAAGAAAACAAGATGTTTGCCTTTTATATGTACTTTTATGTACTTTCGTAGTGATTCAGCTCGAAAGGAGATATGATATGGAAGCGAAACAAGAACAGCCGGCGGTGATGGTGCGCGTCCGGCAGCTTCAGGCGGCGATGGAGCGGTACCGGCAGGGGCTTTCGGAAGTCACTGGGGACATCGGGACGCTTCATGCGCAGCTTGAGAAGTTGCATGAGACCCTGCAGGCAGAAGACGCCGCCAGGGTGCTCGCGCGCTATGACGAGCAGCTCGAGGCCCTGCAGGAGGAGGCGGGAAAGGCCGCGTGCCATCTGCAGGAACTCGATGACAGCCGGGCGGAAGAAGCGGGGCAGTTCCAGCACGTCTCGGAATTTGCGGCAGCCGTGCAGAATTTCACGGCCAGCATGGAGGACTTCAACCAGCGGGCCGACGCCCTGAGCCAGAAGCTTTACCACAAGGACTTCAACAATGCCGTCAAGGCGCAGCAGACGCTTGCCGCCGATGCCAAGCGGGAAAAGGACCGCGAGCTTCGCCATGTCACGGACCATGACTTCGATATCCTGAAGGAACAGTATCAGGCGTCGCTTGCAAATTGTGCGCAGCAGGAGCTCGTGCGCGCGTACCTGCAGGCCGCCGGCCGCCTCCTGCTCGGGGCCAGGCTTCGCCATGCGGAACGCGAGGCCCTGCACGGCCTCATGCTCAAGCTGCAGCACAGCGACAGCAAGGCCCTGCAATCGTTCCTCGATGACGTGCTGCAGCGGTGCGGCAAGACGATTTAACATAGAATTTACATCCCAGCAACAAACGGAATTCCTCCTTACGCTACAATGAAGATGTTGAAACGGCGTTCCGGCATATACAGCCGGAATAATTTCGGTTCGAGGAGGAACTTTCTATGAAGATGAAGGCAGAGAACCTCAACCTGTTCTACGGGGATCATCAGGCGCTGTTTGATGTGACCCTTGAGGTTCCAGAAAATAAAGTTGTCGCACTCATCGGCCCTTCCGGCTGCGGCAAATCGACCTTCCTGCGGACGTTGAACCGCATGAACGATCTCATCGATGGCGTGCGCATCGATGGCAAGATCACGCTCGATGATGAAGACATTTACCGCGAAGGCGTCGATCTCGTCAACCTGCGCAAGCGCGTGGGTATGGTTTTCCAGCGCCCGAACCCGTTCCCGATGTCCATCTACGACAACGTCGCATATGGCTGCCGCGTGCACGGCCTCACGGACAAGAAGCGTCTCGATGAGATCGTCGAGAAGAGCCTGCGCGGCGCCGCACTCTGGGATGAGGTCAAGGACCGCCTCAACGCATCGGCCATGGGCATGTCCGGCGGCCAGCAGCAGCGCCTCTGCATCGCGCGCGTCATGGCCGTCGAGCCGGAGGTCGTGCTGATGGACGAGCCGTGCTCGGCCCTCGACCCGATTTCCACGATGAAGATCGAGGAGCTCGTGCAGGAAATCAAGAAGGAATACACGATCGTCATGGTCACGCACAACATGCAGCAGGCGGCCCGTGTCTCCGATTACACGGCCTTCTTTCTCAACGGCAAGCTCATCGAGCATGACACGACGGACACCATCTTCACGAAACCCCATGACAAGAAAACGGAAGACTACATTACAGGGAGGTTCGGCTGATATGGAACGGCAGACGAGACAGGAATACATCCATGACCTGGAGGTCGTGCAGGATCTGGTGGCCTCAATGGGCGACAAAGCCCTGCTGGCCGTGGAGCGCGCCATGAAGGCACTCCTCGAGAACGATACGGCCCTTGCGCATAAGGTCATGCACGATGATGATGATATCGACGACATGATCATCAAGGTGGAGGATCAGTGCATCCTCCTGATCGCGAAGCAGCAGCCGATCGCCCATGACCTGCGCGTCATCGCGACGGGCTTCAAGATCTCAACGGACATCGAGCGCATCGGCGACCACGCCTTTGATATCGCCAAGACGGTATCCGCCGTCGAGGTGCCGCTTGACCCCGAGTGCCTGCGCTGGGTCAAGATGCTGGGCGAGTGCGCCATCGATATGCTGCGCATGGCCGTCAAATCCTACCGCGACAAGGACGTCCAGCTCGCCGACAACGTGCGCAAGATGGACAAGAAGATGGATGACGTTTTCGAGCACACGTTCTACGCGCTGTCCGACTTCGTCACGCATGAGGCAACGCGCCAGAAACGCCTGACGCAGCTGCTCTTCATCGCCCGCTTCCTCGAGCGCATCGGCGACCACGCCGTCAACATCGCCGAGTGGGTCATCTACCTCGAAACGGCGGAACGCATTCACCAGAAAAAGAACCGCATTATCTGATTGCAGATCCTGTCTGGAAGACAGAACAGCCACTTTGGAAAATCTTCGGATTTCCCAAGGTGGCTTTTTATGTCTTCACAATGAATGGAATGGTGAAGACGCTCTTTTTGCCGCTATCGGCAAATTATGTCGTAAAACATATTATTTTTATAATATAATTTGCCGATAACGGTATGTTGTGCGATAATAAGAGGAAAGGAGGGCGATGAAATGGAGTATGTATCTGTCGAAGAAACGGCAAATCGTTGGGGGCTTTCCGCACGGACGGTGCGGAACTATTGCCGTTTGGGCAAGGTTCCTGGGGCACATCAGGTGGGGCGTGCCTGGCTGATACCTGCACAGGCACAACGCCCGGCCCGTAAGGCGCGGGTATCGAAACAAGCAGATAAGATGACACTTTTAGATATTCTGCAGGCGGAGTGTGCCAGACATCAGAAGGGTGGCATTTATCACCGCGTACAGATTGATATGACGTACAATTCGAATCATATCGAAGGCAGCCGGCTGACACACGAGGAGACGCGCTACATTTTTGAGACGAATACGATTAGCCGGGAGATGCCCGTTAATGCAAACGATATCGTCGAGACGATGAACCATTTTCGATGCATGGATTGGATCATCGAGATGGCCCGGCATCAATTGAGCGAGAAGATGATCAAGGGGCTGCACCTCATGCTGAAGAATGGCACGACGGACAGCCGCCAGAGCTGGTTTGCCGTGGGCGGCTATAAGAAACTGCCCAACACGATTGGAGAGCAGGAAACGACGGCGCCGAAGCAGGTATCCGCTGCCATCCGCGCATTGCTTTCCTGGTATAAAGAAATCCAGCACCCAACTTTCGATGATTTGCTCGAGTTCCATGTCCGGTTTGAACGCATCCACCCCTTCCAGGATGGCAACGGACGTATCGGCAGGCTGATTTTGTTCAAGGAATGTCTGCGCACGAACCACATCCCCTTCATCATTACCGATGATCTCAAATATTATTATTATCGCGGACTGAAGGAGTGGGGCAGAGAAGCAGGATATTTGCGTGACACTTGCCTGACGGCACAGGATCGTTTCCGCAAATTGCTTGCTTACTACCGGCCAGACTTTGTTAAGATGCAGCCGTAAGAAGCAGGGTTATTGCCATTCATTCGATGCGTGTCTGCCAGTTGGTGTCAGCGGCGGCGTCGAAGCAGCGGTCGATTTGTTCGCGGCTCGTCTTTTCTTCGGCGATGTTTGCGGGCAGCTCGCGGCGTGCGAAATAGTGCGTTTCGATTGTTTCGATGTTGGGCTGGAAGGAGCCGCCGAGGGCCCGGCAGAGCGAGAAGATTTTGATGATGCCGTAGGGGTTGTTGATTTTATTGTGGCGGCGCCAGTCGTCGATGGCGATGACGCGCTCGACTTCGACGTCGAGGCCGGCCTCTTCCTTGGCTTCCTTGATGGTGTTGCTGGCAATCGACTGGTCGACGTCGCACCAGCCGCCCGGCAGCGTCCATTTGCCGGAGCTCTCGCGGACGAGCAGGATCTTGCCGTCCTCAAAGATGGCGGCGCGGGTATCGAGTTTTGGCGTCTGGTAGCCTTCCTCGTTGCAGAAGAGTTCCCGAATCCTTGCAAGGGGCAGGTCGGCCTGCGCGGCCATCATGCGGGCGGCGATGTCCCGGATTTCCGTGTAGCGTTCTAGGTCAAAGCGGTCGCGCCCGTAGTGGAGCCCGGCCTGGGCGAGGCTCTGGAGCCTTACGATCCAGTCGAGCCATTGCTGCTGACTGGCTGTGATGAGCCGCGTTTCGTTCCCGCTTTTTTCTTTATGCTTCTGGTCCTGGTTCATGTTATCGGCACCTTTCCGTTTGCTTCGCTTGAATGTTTTTGGCATGTATCTACATGTATCTATAGAATATTTCTGCAAGCCGAACGCGTTTCCTGCTTTTTGCGCTCGTTTCTTGCTGCTGGCGGCAGGATGCGGCTTTTTCAGTCGTCCTGCGGCCGTGCGGAGGCATCTGGCCTCGCAGACAGCGTGAGGATGTCGCGGAGGGAAATCCATTTTCCGCTGGTCAGGAGCAGGCCGTTGTGGGCGGTATCGATGGTCTTGAGCTGCCCACTGGTGGTCACGTAGAGGCCGCCTCCGGCCGCCAGGTCTTCCTGGAACCAGGTGATGGTGACGGCCGGCCGATCCTCAATATGCGCGGAAAGTGCCTGCAGGCGCTGGTCCAAGCGCGCTTTTTCGTCGTCGGAGAGCTCGATGCGCTGCACGAGCGGCCGCGTCGTCTCGGCCAGCGCGTCTTCGTAGCCGGTCAGGGCTGCAAAGGGGGCGAACTGCGCGGCCCGCTTTGCGCGCGGCATCTGCGGATGGCGGGATGAGACGTGGTGCGGCAGGTGGATGATGTCCGCATACGTTTGATTCTTCGTCATGCCTTGTGGCCTCCAATCTGTCCGTTCCGCTCGATCATCGTGGCGCCGTCCTGAAGGTTGGCGGCCCGCAGCAGGGCGTTCTTGCCGTATTTCCCTTTGATGGCCAGGATGGCGTTCTGAACGGATTTTTCCTTTTGCTCGTCCTGTTTTTCCTGTTCCTGCTGTTTCGCTTCGGCGGCGTAATCGCGGAAGAGGTCGAGTTCTTCTGCCTGCGGCTGCCTGCGGCTTTTCCTGCGCCTGCGTGCCTTCCGGCTGCGTGTGGTTGGCGACGAGTGTGATGCGCCGCACGAGCAGAGCGGGATCGGTGATCTTGTCAAAGAGTTCCATCACTTTGGCGAGGATGAGCCTGCTGGAGGAGGTGTATTTCCCGAGGGCGAGCGAGCCGTGGGCGGCCTTGGGAACGGTCCTGCCGTAACGATCGATATGCACCGGGCCGCGGTAGGCCGGACGGCCCTTTTCGCTTTTGAGGTTTTCCCGGTCGTAGCCAACGGTCAGGACCATCTGATCCGTGACGAGGTGTCTGGCCACGAGGTCCAGGGCGAGCTGGTCGGCCATCTCCCAGGCCACGAGGCGTGCCTTGTCATGCGGATAGGGGGACTGCAGGACCTGTCCGGACCCCAGGCTGTGATTTTCCGGCTGATACGCCTTGATGTCGGCCATCGTGCAGGGCTCCCAGCCCCAGGCGTGATCGATGAGCAGTTCCGCGTTGACGCCAAACAGCCGGTACAGCAGGTCTTCGTTGTAATAGTCCGCCTGGCTGCCGAGCGAACAGCGGGCAATGTCGCCCATCGTCCGCAGACCCTGTTCCAGGAGTTTTTGGGCGTAGCCTTTGCCGACGCGCCAGAAATCGGTGAGGGGCTGATGATGCCAGAGTTCCTGCCGATAGCGAAGCTCGTCGAGTTCGGCGATGCGCACGCCGTCTTCATCGGCCGGGACGTGCTTGGCCACGATGTCCATGGCCACTTTTGCGAGGTAGAGGTTCGTACCGATGCCGGCCGTGGCCGTGATGCCCGTCTCAGCGAGGATGGAGCGGATCATGTTGCGCGCAAGCTGATGCGCCGTCAGCTTGAAGTGCCGCAGGTAGTTCGTCACGTCGAGGAAGACTTCGTCAATGGAATAGACATGAATGAGCTCCGGGGCGACATAGCGCAGGTAAATCTGGTAGATTCGCGTGCTGTACGCCATGTAGAGGGCCATGCGCGGCGTGGCCTTGATGTAGTCGACGGCATATTCCCGGTGCTGCGCGAGTTCTTTGGCATCGGCGGATTTCCCCGTCAGCGTGTGGCCGGGTGCGTGAAACCGCCGCTGGCTGTTTACGTCCCTGATGCGCTGCACGACTTCGAACAGGCGCGGACGGCCCGGAAGGCCATAGGCCTTGAGCGACGGCGAAACGGCCAGACAGATGGTCTTTTCCGTCCGCGTCGGATCCGCCACGACGAGATTCGTCGTCAACGGATTGAGTCCCCGTTCCCGGCATTCGACTGAGGCGTAGAAAGATTTGAGGTCAATGGCAAGATAAGTGGGCATACGCGTTCCTTTCGTTTATGTTCAAAAAATCCCCGATTACATATGGATTTGTTGAATCTATATGTAATCGGGGATTTTTAATTTGATGATGATGGGAGAAAACCGAAAACGGTATTAGGAGGGCTACAATTCAGTCTGTACCTAGCTTTGATGAAGCTCTTGCAGAATGTTTCAATACCGAAAACGGTATTAGGAGGGCTACAATGAATTCCAAAATTCTGCGTTACGATCATCCTATTCTAAGTTTCAATACCGAAAACGGTATTAGGAGGGCTACAATTCGAAATCGTTAATGTGTTCTTTTCCGGTCTCGAGGGTTTCAATACCGAAAACGGTATTAGGAGGGCTACAATACTGTGCCCCTGAGCCCTTGGGGTTACTGGCCCCAGATTAGTAAAGTGGAAAACCTCAGTCGTTTTTCGGTTTTTCGAACGCTGCGATGAAAGCCCGTGTTCGCTTTTCAAGCAAATCAGATTGCGAGAACGCTTGACTAACAAGGCTTGGCGGTGTTCGGTGAAAAAACGGAAAACCTGGGGCGTTTTTACCCCTTAAAATGGTTTTCTATAGTTTGCAGTATACCATCATGGGAATATTTTGTCAAATTCTCGGGCAGCGAAGTATGTCGGTTTTCCTGTTTTTGCTACTCGTGCAGAACGGTCTGGCGTCAAAGGTCATGCCGGATGGAATGGATGATGCCGGAGATAAAACCGGCAATCCCGGCAATGAGACAGAGCAGCGCAAGAATGGACCCGAACATGATAGCTGCATACAACAGAAATGAAATCATGGTGAGCACTCCTTTTTAATCGAATCCCTGGTGCGTAACTATGGATATGGAGATGAATTTGCATTATGATAGCATTCGTGCTATCATAATGATAAGAACATGAAGGAAATCATGATGTATACAATTGAATTTTATGAAGACCAGCACGGTGAATCAGAAATTTGGAATTTCTTGGAAACGTTGAGAATAAAAAGTGAAACCAACAAAGATGCTCGTATTCAGTACAACCAGATTCTCTTTTATATCGACCTGCTTGCCAAAAACGGTACCAATCTGCCGGCTAATATCACGAAACATCTGGAAGAAGATATCTGGGAACTGCGTCCAAGAAACAATCGTGTCTTTTACTTCTATTATGATGAGAGCCAGTATGTGCTTCTTCATCATTTCCGCAAAAAATCACAGAAAACACCGAAACGGGAAATTACTCGCGCCAAGGCAGAACGTGACGATTACATCCGTCAGAAGGGGGAAGAACCATGAGAACATGGGCAGACTATAAAAATCATGTAAAAGCAGTTAGTGAGGAAGAACGCCGCAATATGGAGGAAATTGAAGAAGTAAGCGATATTGTTTCTTCTATCATCCAGCGAAGACAGGAACTGGGCATCAGTCAGCGCGCCCTTGCGGAGCGGTGTGGTATTCCCCAGTCTTCGGTAGCCCGCATCGAGACCTTGAAGACAACGCCAAAACTCGATACGCTTGTCAAACTCATGCAGGCCCTTAATCTAAAACTCCAAGTTTCCGCTGTCGGGTGAACACGGATGGAACTCGTGCAAGACAGTTTCAATCGAGCTCTATGTCCTCCTCTGGCAAGGCATTAAGGTCGATGCCGTTTTGGGCGGTGACCTTTTCGAAGGGGATGGTATCGGCAGGATCGTAGTGTTTCAGTCGTTCTGCGGCCGTGCGGAGAAGTTCGGCGTTGTAATCGTCCGGGGACAGCAGGACGCATTCTGGTGGATTGTTTTTCATCATAACAGTTGCACACTCCTTTTCATGGCCGCCGGAGCTCGAGGAGGCGGCCGCCGGTGGTTTCGTAGAGGCGGTGGGAGATGGAGAGCACGGCGCGGTCCCTGCAGGCCCGTTTGAGGGCTGCAAGGACCTGTTTCTCGGTGGCGGCGTCGAGGCTGGCGGTGATCTCGTCGAGCAGCAGCAGGCGCGGGTGCTTGACGATGGCGCGCGCGATGCCGAGCAGCTGGAGCTGGCCCTGGGAGAAGCCGGCGTCTTTGAGGGGCGTCGCGAGGCCCTGCGGCAGGCTTTGGCAAAGGGAGAGGAGTCCCGTGAGCGCGAGGGCCTGCCGGACTTCTTCATCTGAGATGCCGGGATCGCCGAGCGTCACCTGCTCGCGGATGCCGCCGCGGACGGGGCAGAATTCCTGCCAGACGCAGCCGATGAGGCGGCGCCGGTCACGTTCGGCGATTTCTGCGGGAGCGAGGCCGGCGATGCGGATGCTGCCTGCGCGCGGCGCGTAGAGGCCGAGCACGAGCTTGAAGAGCGTGCTTTTGCCGATGCCGGTCCGGCCCGTGAGCGTGACGTGCTCGCCCTCGCGGATGGTCAGGGAGAGGTGCGAGAATAGGTCGGGGTCCTCGCCGTAGCCAAACGCGAGGTCCTCGATGACGAGCGGCGGCAGCTTGGAGGAGGCTGCCGCTTTTTCGTCTGCGCATTTTTTCGGCACTTCGGGCATGAGCGGCAGGGCAAAGAAGTCCTGCAGGCGGCGGATGCCCGCGACGGCCGACTGGATGCTCTGGATCTCCATGCCGATGGCCTCGAGCGGCGTGAAGATGCGGCGCACGTAGGCGATGAGGGCGACGACGCTGCCGACGGTCATGCCGAACCATTCCTGCAGCGTGCCGCTCGTGACGGAGAGGGCCATCATGAGGCAGATGATGGCCGTGCCGCTCGTGAGGATGATCGGGGAGTAGATGGAGTCGCAGAAATTGCTGCGCTCCATGGCCGCGAAGCTCTGCCGGATGGCGCGCAGGTAGCGCGTGTGCATGTAGCCTTCCTGCTGGCAGAGGTGGATCGTGCAGATGTTCGCAACGGTCTCAGGAATGAGGGCATTGGTCTTCGCGATGGCCCGGCGGTTGTCGAGCTGGGCCTGCAGCATGCGGCGCTGGAAGTAGCGCGTGAGCAGGAAGAGAAGCGGCAGGCAGAGGAGGAGCAGCACGCCGAGGCCGGGGCTAAGGTGGCTGACGACGGCGAGGATGCTGACGATGGTGAAGGCGTCGGCAAACATGCTGACGATGCCCGAGTCGAAGAGGTTCTCGAGCGTGTCGACGTCGTTGACGAAGAGCGAGGTCACCTGGCCGGGCTCCTGCGTGACGAAATAGGAGGCGGGCAGCCGGCCGAGCCGCCGGCACATGGCGGAGCGGACGCCGTGCGTGATCTTCTGGCCGAGGACGGTGATGAGCGTTTCTCTGCCCGTGTCGATGAGGCCGGAGACGGTGCAGAGCGCGAAATAGAGGACGCCGAGGAGGAGCAGGGCGTCGGGGGCGATATTCCCCGCGGCCAGGCCGTCGACGGCCCGCTGCAGCACGAGGGGCGGCGCGATGCTCACGGCGATGGAGGCCGCGATGACGGCGGCGAGTCCCAGGAGACGCGGCCACTGCTGCCGCAGGATCGAAAGGATGCACTCACGCATGGCGGCCACATCCTTTCTCAGCTTCGCTGATGTTTTTTGCTGTGCGGCCTGCTGGCTCTGCCGGCGTGCTGCGGGTTCCCGGTGCCTCAGCCGGAGGCGATGGGAGCTGGCCGGCCGCTGGCGGCTCGTGCCCTTTTACGCCGTCCGGCCCGCCGCGGTGCTGGAGGTCATAGAGCCTGCGGTACGTGTCATTTTCGCGGTAAAGCGCGGCGTGCGTGGAGACGATGGCTTCGCCCGTGCCCGTCAGGCAGATGACCTGGTCGAGCTTGGGGAAAACGGCGAGCCGGTGCGAGATGAGCAGGATGACGGCGTGCGCGTGATGGCGCCGCAGGCTCTCGAGGATGGCCGCCTCGACCGCGTAATCGACGGAGGCAAACGGGTCGTCGAGTACGAGGAGCGGCGCATTTGTAAAGAGCGTGCGCGCGAGCACAAGCCTTGCCTGCTGGCCGCCCGAGAGCCTGAGACCGCCGGGCCCGATCCTCGTTTCAAGCCCCTCGGGGAAGTCCAGGAGGTCCTTCATCAGGCAGACATCTGCCAGCACCTCCGAGATGTCCCGCGTGCTGCCGAAGCGCACGTTCTCGGCAAGCGTGCCCGCGAAGAGCTCCGGCACGTGGCCCATGTAGCCGACAATGCCGAGCGGCGGGCGGTGCCCCGGACCGATTTCCTCCGCGCCGAAACAGATGTGGCCGCCGTGCGGGACATCCGCGAGAAACAGTCGGCCGAGCGTCGTCTTGCCCGAGGCCACGGGCCCCGTGATGCCGATGATCTCGCCGGGGCGCGCCGTAAACGACAGATGGGAAAAGACGGGGGATTTTTCGCCGGGATACGTGAAGGAGAGGTCCCGGACGCGCAGCACGGCGGGCCGGGCCATGGGACGCGGCGCCGGCAGCTCCTGCCCTTCGCCGCCGAAGAAGCCCCGGATGCGCCGCCACGACACCTGGGCCTTCTGGACGGCGTTGAAGAGCTTGGCGCCGTGCGAGGCCTTGACCGCGAGCTTCAGGAAGCAGGCGAGGTACGTCGAGAACGCGGCGATGTCCCAGGCCGTGAAGCCCTGGCCGAGGACGTTCCTGCCGCCCTGCCAGATGATGAGGACGGTGCCGGTAAGCGCGATGATGCGGTAGAGGGGCTGCAGCGCGTTTTCGTAGAGGTTCGCGCGGATCATGGCCTGCTCGTACTGCTGCAGGGCCTCTTCGCAGCGGCGGTCTGCATTCGTCTCCTCGCCGTACAGGCGGTATGTCAGCGCATTGCGGGTGCGGTCGAGCGTGACGCCTGAGAGCAGGCCGCTCTTTTCCTTGCTGAGGGCCGCGGCACGCGCGACGCGGCGGCGCAGGAAACTGGCGATCACGTAGGCGATGGGCGGGAAGACGAGCACGCAGAGCGTCAGGCGCCAGTCGTAATAGAGCAGCATGATGAGGTAGGCGACCATAACGACGCCCGTGTCGAAGACCTCCGTCGTCGCCTTGCGCATGCCCTCGACACACGTGTCGATGTCGGCGATGACCTTCGTCATGAGGCTGCCCGTATCCTCGTGCGCGAGCTTACCTGACGGCATCTGTACGAGGCGGCGGTAGAGCCGGTCACGCATGGCGAGGCTGACGTTGTTGGCGAATTTCCTCACGTAGAGCCGCTTGAAATAGCGCGCGCCCTGCACGACGAGGATGACGAGGAGGTAGAGCGCGCAGAGCCGATACATGTCAGAAGCCGTGCTGTGCCCGCCGAAGATGTCGTAGAGGCCCTGCGCGAGCTGCCCGTCGAACCACGGAGAGGCGATCATGCCGACATTGTAGAGCAGGCCGCTCGCGGTCACGATGGCGAGCGGCCGCTTTTCCTGCTGGAAATAATAGCGGATGGAGTCAGGAGACGTCTTCAAGGCAAACACCCCGCAATCAAATCGTTTCTTCCTATTAAATATGGCAATATTTCCGCTTTTCCAAGACATGGATGAATTTCGACAAAAGAATTACAAAATCCTGTGTCCTGCCGGTCGTATTATTAAAATCTGTAACATTTTTTCAGCGACACCTTTTCTTTTGTCTCCTGCTGTGCTATAATGACATTAAATTTTCACAGACTAAAGGAATAAAGACGGAAAGTTTCGCAGCGGGCGGGGCTTTTCGGGAGAATTTGTTTTGATAAGGAAGCTGAGGAAGCTGAGATAGAGGAGGCAAGGAAGGGTATGGTAAACCCAAAACTCAAGGATGAGCTCAACGACCAGCTCTGCCAGGCGATGCTCTCGCTGCAGACGGTGGACGAATGTTACCAGTTCTTCGAGGATATCTGCACGATCAGCGAGCTCAAGGCGATGAGCCAGCGGCTCGAGGTCGCGCGCATGCTGCGTGCCGGCCACACGTACGACGACATCGTCGCACGCACGGGCGCGAGCACGGCGACGATCAGCCGCGTCAAGCGCTGCCTCAATTACGGCGCGGACGGCTACCACATCGTGCTCGACCGGCTCGCACCGGGCGAGGACGCGCAAAAACACGCGCGGCAGAAGTGAGACATCCTGCGGCCGGGACGCCCGATGCCAGCAGATGGCAGGAGCCGGCAGATGAGATGACCGCAATCCGGCTATGACCGGATGACTATGACCTGATTAGGAGAGAACAACATGGAAAACCAGAAATTTGCCCTTGAGATCCCGTATGGTACGCGCGACTTCCTGCCCGTCGAGGCAGCGGAGAAGCGGGCCATCGAGGCGGAGCTCGCCTCGCTCTTTGCCGAGTGGGGCTATGACGAGGTCGTCACGCCGACGATCGAATACCTCGAGAACCTGACGCGCGGCACCGACCGGGAGCTCGAGCAGCATCTCTTCAAGCTCTTTGACAAGGACAACCGCACGGTGGCGCTGCGCCACGAGATGACGACGCCAATCGCGCGCCTCGCCGCGAGCCGCCTGCGCGACTACCCGCAGCCCCTGAAGCTCTCGTACATCAGCAGCGCGTTCCGCTACGAGCAGACGCAGGCGGGCCGCCAGTGCGAGTTCCATCAGGGCGGCGTCGAGCTCATGGGCAGTGCGACGGCCTTTGCCGATGCCGAGGTCATCGCGCTGGCCATCCAGGGCCTCTTGCGCGTCGGCCTCAAGGATTTCACAATCTGCCTCGGCCAGGTCGAGTTCGTCACGGGCATCATGAATCAGTTCCAGCTCGCGGCGGCGACGCAGGAGAAGCTCAAGGCCGCCATGGAGAAGCACAACCTCGTCGCGTTCGGCGAGATCGTCGCGGGGCTTGACCTCCCCGAGAAGGCCCGCGAGACGCTCAACCGCCTGCCGCTCTTGAATGGCGGCGCGGAGCTTTTGCAGCAGAGCTATGCGCTCGCGCTCAATGAGCAGAGCCGCCGCGCGCTCGACAACCTCGCAGCCATCTACCGCCTGCTCCAGTCGTACGGCGTTGAGCAGTACGTGCGCTTCGACCTCGGCATCATCCGCGACTTCAGCTACTACACAGGCATGGTCTTTGAGGCGTATACGCCGGGCCTCGGCTTCCCGCTCGCGGGCGGCGGCCGCTACGACCACCTGCTCTCGGAGTTCGGCACGGCCTGCCCGGCGACGGGCTTTGCAATCGGCATCGAGCGCATCCTGCTCGCGCTGACGCGCCAGGGCCTCGAGAAGCCCGACCAGCCCAAGGATGTCTACCTGAGCTATGCGGCAGGCCGGGAAGCGGAGGCCATCACGAAGGCACAGGAGCTGCGCGATGCCGGCAAGGTCGTCGAGCTTGCCCTCATGGGGCAGACCCGCGCGGAAGCGGCCGCCATGCAGCAGGCCAAGGGCTACGACGAGCTGGTGTATCTCGGATGAGAAGGCATGGTGCAGGGCGGGAAGGAAAACTTTGGCGCCTGCCGGGGGCAAGGCGCGTGCGCCAGTTTGCGCGTGCCATGACGGAGCACATGACGGGGGATGACTGGCGCCACGTGCAGGCCCTGCTGCCGGCTGACGCCCTGCCGCTTTTCCGCGCGATGCATCCGGCGGATCAGTGCCACGTGCTGCATGTGGAGCGCACGGCGGAGGAGATGGCTGAGCGCGAAGGACTTTCGCGTGAGGAACGGGCGCTTCTCGCGCGCTGCGCGCTCCTGCATGATGTGGGACGCGTCAGGGGGGACCTCGACGTCATGGGCAAGGTCTTCGCCGTGCTCGTGATGCACGGCCTGCCCGCCGTCGGCAGACGGATGATGTGCCGTGACGCACATGTGCCGTGGCAGAAACTCGGCCATGCGCTCTACGTCTACCGCCATCATCCATCCATCGGCGCCGCGAAGCTCCGCGCCGCCGGCCTTGCCGAGGAAGCCGCCATCATCGCGCAGCACCACGAGCCGCCGAGCCTTTTAGACCCGCCCGTCCTGCGCATCCTCAAGGCCGCCGATGAACAGAACTAGAAAAAATCTTGACGAAAACAGGATTACATGTTAACATATTTTACATGTTAACGCTTTAATTAGATAAAGACTAACAGAAAAACTTGGAGGTCCGCTATGACGTCAAACAATATGGAGTACTTGACCATCGCCCTGCCGAAGGGCAAGCTGTTTTCCCTTTCCGCCGACCTGCTCGCGAAGATCGGCTATACGGCAGAAGGGCTCTCGGACAAGTCGAGGAAGCTGGTCATTACGAATGAAGAGAAGAAGATCCGGTTCATCGTCTCAAAGACGGCCGATGTGCCGACTTACGTGGAGTACGGTGCGGCGGATATCGGCGTCATCGGCAAGGATGTGCTGCTGGAGTCCGGCAAGGATGTCTATGAGCTTCTGGACCTCGGCTTTGGCCGCTGCCACCTCATGATGGCCGTGCCGAAGGCCGAGAAGCGCGAGAAGCTCGTCGACTACGACCACACGCGCGTCGCGACGAAGTTCCCGCACATCGCGGAGCAGTTCTTCAACCAGCATGGCATGCAGATGGAATACATCAAGCTCAACGGCTCCATCGAGCTCGGCCCGATTGTCGGGCTCTCGGAAAGCATCGTCGATATCGTCGAGACGGGCACGACGCTCCGCGAGAACGACCTCGAGGAGATCGCCTACATCCTCGACGCGACGGCGCGTCTCATCGTCAACCGCGTGAGCTTCAAGCTCAAATTTGACCGCATCAGCCAGATGGCGGCCGATCTGAAGAAAATCCTGGAAAGCGAGGAAGCATAAATGAGAATCATAAAAGCCAGTGAAGCAGGAGAGGCTGAGGTCGAACGCCTTCTGACGAAGGCCGCCTTTGATGAAGTCGAGCTCAACCCGAAGATCCGCGAAGCCAACAAGAAGACGTTTGGCCGCGACATGACGGCTGCCGAGCTCGTGCGCCAGATCGTCGGCGATGTGCGCCGCGAGGGCGACGCTGCCGTCATCCGCTACACGCACCTCATCGATAAGGTCGATTACAAGCCCGAGGACTTCCTCGTGACGGAGGAGGAGTTTGCGGCGGCTGAAAAGGCCGCGGACCCCGCCGTCGTCGAGTCGCTGCGCAAGGCGGCCGCGAATGTGCGCCGCTACCACGAGGAGCAGAAGCCGAATTCGTGGATGACGTACCGCGAGAAGGGCTCGATCCTCGGCCAGTCCCTCATCCCGCTTGACCGCGTCGGCATCTACGTGCCGGGCGGCACGGCCGCCTATCCGTCTTCCGTCATCATGAATGCGGTGCCGGCCGCTGTGGCAGGCGTCGGCGAGATCATCATGATGGTGCCGCCGAAGAACGGCAAGATCAACCCGTACGTCCTCGTCGCCGCGCGCGCGGCCGGCGTCAAGAAGATCTACAAGATTGGCGGCGCGCAGGCGATTGCCGCGATGGCGTTCGGCACGGAGACGATTCCGCGCGTCGACAAGATCACGGGCCCGGGCAACATCTTCGTGACCCTGGCGAAGAAAGAGGTCTACGGCCACGTCGATATCGACATGCTCGCAGGCCCGAGCGAAATCCTCATCGTCGCGGACAAGACGGCCGACCCCGTCTACACGGCTGCCGACATGCTGAGCCAGGCCGAGCACGACCCGCTGGCGTCGAGCATCGTCATCACGGACGACGCGGAGCTCGCGGCAAAGGTCGCAGAAGAAGCGGAGAAGCAGCTCGCGAAGCTGCCGCGCCGCGAGATTGCGCAGGCCTCGATTGACCGCAACGGCCTCATCGTTATCGCCGACGACATGATGCAGGCCATGCGCTTTGCCAATGTTTCGGCTCCGGAGCACATGGAGCTTTTGACGGCTCAGCCCTTCCAGCTGCTGCCGTACGTGCGCCATGCCGGTGCCGTCTTCCTCGGCGCGTACTCGCCGGAGCCGCTCGGCGATTACTTCGCGGGGCCGAACCACGTGCTGCCGACGGGCGGCACGGCACGCTATTACTCCGTGCTCAACGTCGAGACGTTCATGAAGCGCACGAGCATCATCTCGTACACGCAGCCGGCGCTCGAGGATGTCAGCGAGGACATCATCCGCCTCGCCGAGACGGAGGGCCTGCAGGCCCATGCCAACGCCATCCGCCTGCGCAAGCGCGAAAAATAAGCCGCACGGCTGCCGCGCACGCCGATACGGGCGATATTCCGGCCGTCTTGCCGGATTTGTTTTGCCAGGCAGGCGTTATGCGCCGGGAACATGGATGAACGAATGCATGAGAGATACCGAGATACTGAGATATTGAGATATTGAGATACGATGAGGGGGAAAGGGAATTGACGAACTTCAACTATCGCGAAGGCCTTGCCGATATGCCGTCCTACGACGTCGTCGAACGCGACTGGGACATCAAGGTCAATGCCAACGAATGCAATATGAACATGCCGCCGCTCGTGGCGGAGCGCGTGATGAGCCGCCTTTCGTGCGTGGCCTTCAACCGCTACCCGAATGAGGAGTACGACCTCCTGCGTGAGCAGATCGCGCGCAACTTCAAGCTGCAGAAGGAGAACATCCTCATCGGCAGCGGCTCGAGCGAGATCATCGAGAAACTCTTCTACTGCTTCGGCGGCTCGCCTGCGCACAAGATCGTCTACCCGCAGCCGTCGTTCTCGATGTACACGATTTACGCAAAGGCCGCCGAGGCCACGGGCGTGCCCGTCGACCTCTCGCCGGTGGATTACTCGCTCGACATCGAGAAATTCGTGCGCACGGTCAACGACGAGAAGGCGTCACTTGCCGTCATCTGCAACCCGAACAACCCGACGGGCAACGGCTATACGCTCGACCAGATCGAATACATCGCGAAGAACATTTCCTGCCCGTTCCTCGTCGATGAGGCCTACATCGAATTCTACGGCCAGACGGCCACGGGCCTCCTCAAGAAGTACCCGCACCTCATCATCGCGCGCACGTTCTCGAAGGCCTACGGCCTCGCCTCGTGCCGCGTCGGCTACATGCTCGCAAGCCGCGAGATCGTGGCGATGATTGACAAATCGTACATGCCGTACCACATGAACGTCCTGTCGCTCGTCACGGCCGACATCTGCTACCAGATGCGCCAGGAATTCATCCCGCACATCCAGATCATGATTTCCGAGCGCAAGCGCATGCAGGAAGAGCTCAAGAAGCTGCCGGGCGTCACGGTCTACCCGTCAGAGACGAATTTCATCCTCGTGCACTACGCCGAGGCTCAGAAGCTCAACGAGCTCTTTGAGTCGAAGGGCATCGGCGTGCGCCACTTCGGCGATGCGCCGGGTCTCAAGGACTGCCTGCGCATCTCGATGGGCCGCCGCGAGGAGAACGACACCTGGTACAATTACTTCAAGGCATTCACGGAGGGCAGAGCATGAGTATGCGCACGGCAACCGTCGAACGCAAGACGGCAGAGACGAACATCAAGCTTATCCTGAACCTCGACGGCAACGGCCACGGCGTCATCGACTCGGGCATCGGCTTTTTCGACCACATGCTCAACCTCATGACCTCGCACGGCCTCATGGACCTCACACTGGCCTGTGACGGCGACATCGACGTCGACGGCCATCACTCGGTCGAGGACATCGGCATCGCGCTCGGCGACGCCTTCAGGAAAGCCATCGGCGACAAGAAGGGCATCCGCCGCTATGGCACGTTCTACCTGCCGATGGATGAGGCGCTGGCCTTCGTCTCGCTCGACATCAGCGGCCGGCCGTACCTCGTCTACGAGGGCGGCGAGATGGCCCCGATGATCGGCGGCTTCGACACGGAGCTCACGGAGGAATTCCTGCGCGCGTTTGCCGTCCATGCGGGCATCACGCTGCACGTCCGCGTGCTCTACGGCAGGAATTCGCATCACAAGGTCGAAGCCATCTTCAAGGCACTCGGCCACGCGCTGCGCATCGCCGTCGAGGACGACCCGCGCGTCGAGGGCATCCCGTCGACGAAGGGTTCATTGTAAGGGGGCAGGAGTATGATTGCAGTAATCGATTACGGCGTGGGCAACCTCTTCAGCGTCGAGAAGGCCTTCGCGGCACTTGGCGCCGATGTCCGCGTCACGAGTGACGAAGCGGTCATCCGCGCGGCCGACAAAATCGTGCTGCCGGGCGTCGGGGCCTTCGGCGATTGCATGAAGAACCTCGAGGCAAGCGGCCTCATTCCGGTGCTGCTGGACTGCGTCGCAAAAGGCAAGCCGCTGCTTGGCATCTGCGTCGGCCTGCAGATCCTCTTTGACGGCAGCGAGGAGAGCCCGGGCGTCCGCGGCCTCGGCCTGATTCCAGGGCTCGTGAAAAAGATTCAGGCCCCGGGACTCAAGGTGCCGCACATGGGCTGGAATTCGCTTGCCATCCGCGAGCCGCGGCAAAAGGCGGACCTTTTCGCAGGGCTCGGGGAGAAACCCTACGTCTACTTCGTGCACAGCTACCACGCCGTGCCCGAGGACCCCGCGGTCATCACGTCCGTGACGGAGTACGGCGAGCAGCTCACGGCATCCGTCGCCAAGGGCAACGTCCAGGCCACGCAGTTCCACTCCGAGAAATCCGGCGACGTGGGCCTGCACATCCTGAAGAATTTCATCGAAGCAGAAGCATAAGAGGCAAAGCTGAGAGGCAGCCATATACAGGAAAACGAGAACGGCGAAGCGGCTGAACGTGATTTCGGCCGTTTGCCGTTTTTTCGGAAGAAGACATACGAGACGAAACCATACAAATGGAAAAATGGAACAATCAGCAATGAACAGCGAGAGGCAGGAGGATTTCCGATGATTATTTTTCCAGCAATCGATATCCGCGGCGGGAAATGCGTGCGGCTCTTGAAGGGTGACTTCAAGCAGGAGACGGTCTTCTCGGACCGCCCCGAGGAAATGGCGAAGAAATGGCAGGCACAGGGAGCACAGTTCCTGCATCTCGTCGACCTCGACGGGGCGCTCGCGGGCGAGTCGCGCAACCTTGAGACGGTGAAGAAGATCCTTGCGGCCGTCGACATCCCCGTGGAGCTCGGCGGCGGCATCCGCACGATGAAGAACATCGACGACGTGCTCGCGCTCGGCGTGCGCCGCGTGATCCTGGGTTCCGTGGCCGTGCGCGATCCAAAGCTCGTGCGGGAAGCCTGCGCGAAGTACGGTGACCGCATCGTCGTCGGCATCGACGCGAAGGACGGCATCGTCGCCGTCGACGGCTGGGGCGTCTCGGGCGATGTCGAGGCCACGGCACTCGCCAAAGAGATGAAGAAAGCAGGCGTCAGGACGATCATCTACACGGATATTTCGCGCGACGGCACGCTGGCGGGTGTCAACGTCGAGGCCACGGCCAAGCTTGCGCGCGAGAGCGGCGTCGCGGTCGTCGCCTCGGGCGGCGTCAAGTCGCTCGCGGACATCGAGGCCCTGAAGCCGCATGAAGCGGACGGCATCGAGGGCGTCATCGTCGGCAAGTCCATCTACATGGGCACGCTCGACCTCGCGCAGGCTATTGAAATCGCGGCGAAGGAGGACTAAAATATATGTATACAAAACGCATTATTCCTTGCCTGGATGTCAAGGATGGTCGTGTCGTCAAAGGCACGAATTTCGTCGGGCTGCGCGACGCGGGCGACCCGGTGGAGCTCGCGGCCCGCTACGACGCCGAACGCGCCGATGAGCTCGTCTTCCTCGACATCACAGCCTCGAGCGACGACCGCCAGACGATGGTAAAGGTCGCGCGCGACTGCGCCTCGCAGGTGTTCATCCCGTTCACGGTGGGCGGCGGCATCCGCACGGTCGAAGACATGCGCCGCATGCTCAAGGCTGGCGCCGACAAGACGTCCCTCAACACCGCTGCCGTCAAGAACCCATCGCTTCTGCGCGAGGGGGCCGAGCGCTTCGGGCGCCAGTGCATGGTGCTCGCCGTCGATGCGCGCCGCGCGGGCGACCACAAGTGGGAAGTATACGTCAACGGCGGCCGCACGCCGACGGGGCTCGACTGCCTCGAGTGGGTCAAAAAAGCCGTCTCCCTCGGTGCCGGCGAGATCCTCTTGACGAGCATGGACGCCGACGGCACGAAGGACGGCTACGACATCGAGCTCACGCGCGCCGTATCGGAGGCCGTCGATGTGCCCGTCATCGCCTCGGGCGGTGCCGGCAAGCTCGAGCATTTTTACGATGTGCTGACGCTCGGCAAGGCCGACGCCGTGCTCGCGGCTTCCGTCTTCCATTACGGTGAGTTCACGGTCCGTCAGGTCAAGGAATACTTGCAGTCCCGCGGAGTGGAGGTTCGATTCTGATGGAACAAATGCAAAACAACGTCGATATCTCGATGGTCAAATTTGATGAAAAAGGCCTCGTGCCTGCCATCGTGCAGGAGGAGAACGGCCAGGTCCTCATGCTGGCCTACATGAACGAGGAATCCCTCAAGAAGACGCTTGCGACCGGCTACACCTGGTTCTTCAGCCGCAGCCGCCAGAAGCTCTGGCAGAAGGGCGAGACGTCCGGCAACGTCCAGCGCGTGCGTGAGATTTCCTACGACTGTGACGGCGATACGCTGCTCGTGCGCGTGCACCAGACGGGCGTGGCCTGCCATACGGGCACGTACACCTGCTTCTCGGGCCGCAGGCTCGCGGGCGAGGAGCAGAAGGGCATTGCCGTCATCCCGCCGGAGAAAAAGGCCAACCTTGCGACCGTCCTTTACGACCTCTACAACGTCATCCAGGACCGCCGCGTCAACCCGGTCGAAGGCTCCTACACGAATTACCTGTTTGAAAAGGGCCAGGACAAGATCCTGAAGAAAGTCGGCGAGGAGGCCGTCGAGACCATTATCGCCTCGAAGAACAACGTGCGCAAGGATATCGTCTACGAGATGGGCGATCTCTGGTACCACTGCCTCGTGCTGCTCGCGTACCACAACATCTCGCCGGAGGAGCTCTTCGCCGAGCTCATGGGCCGCCGCAAAGGTGCCAGCTACCATAAATTCACGGGCAAGACAGGTGTCCGCCCGGATCTCTGAGGTGATGATGTTGGATCTTTCGCTTGAAGAACAGTTCATGGCCGGCACGACGCTCGAGCACTGCCAGGACGTGCCGCTGAAAGAGGGCATGCCCGTGCCGGCCCCCGAGAAATACGTGCCGCCGCAGAACGGCAGGAGCTTTGTGACGTTGCCCGAGCCGGATTTTTTCCCCGACATCAACGTCAATTTCCTTGAAACCATTGAGCTGCGCACCTCCGTGCGCCAGTACCAGCAGGACGAGCCCATCCCCGTCAAGGAGCTCTCGTATCTCCTCTGGTGCACGCAGGGCGTCAAGATGGCCCTGCCGAACGGCGGCAGCATGCGCAACGTGCCGTCGGCCGGCGCGCGCCACGCGCTCGAGACGTACCTTTTCGTGCAGCGCGTCGAAGGGCTGAAGCCCGGTTTTTACCGCTTCCTGCCGTTTGACCACGCGCTCTTGCCGCTCACGGACCTCGACAAAGAAGCGTTCCTCGCGGCCTTTCCGGGCCGCCGCATAGTGGAAAATAGCGCCGTGACCTTCGTCTGGTCGGCCGTGCGCGACCGCATGACGCACCGCTACGGCCCGCGCGCCTACCGCTACCTCTTCCTCGATGCCGGCCACGTCTGCGAGAATCTCTATCTCGCCGCCCAGACCGTCAAGACCGGCGTCTGCGCCGTCGGCTCGTTCGACGACGCGGCGCTCAACCAGGCGCTGGCGCTCGATGGCCGTGAAGAATTTGCCATCTACGCCGCAACGGCCGGCAAGCCCGTGCGCTGAGGTGAGAGCATGAACGTATATTCACTTTATTTATTCGTGCTGATCATAATCATCGGCGTGTTCGGCCTGGAGATGTACCATTCCCTGCACCGCTCGTCCGTCGTCAACCGCCTCATCCAGGCCTACAGCGACGACGTCCACAACTCCGCGCTGCTGCCGAAGATTTACGCGTACTGCCAGTCGGACTGGAAGCTCCGGCGCATCATGAAGAAATACGAAGCGACCCCCGAGGACTTCGCCAAGATTTACCACAAGCTCCTGATCTGGGGCAACTTCCGCAAAGGCCGCCGCTTCGTCCCAATCTCTTCGTTCTTCTACGTCTACACGCTCGAGTACCTGCTCAAGCACAAAAACGCCGACGCCAAGCAGCTGACCATGAAATGCATGAACTTCTTCCATATCTGACGCCATTAGGCGAAAAAACTCCAGCAACCCCGCTGGAGTTTTTTTATGCCTTCCCCAGAGGGGAAGGCAATGGGGACGCCATCTGCACGAGCCTCAAGCTGTCCCCGCGTGCGGGGAAAGTGGCCCGGAGGGCCGAAAGGGGTCCATGGACGAGGACCTGCACATATTTTGATTTGCATCGAAATGGCAAGTCGCTGCGAGCCGTCACCCCTTCAGTCAGCTGCGCTGACAGCTTCCCCAAAGGGGACGCCATCTGCACGAGCCCCTAGGCCTTCTCCCCGCACGGGCGCGAAGCGCGGGATGCCGGTGGCATCCCCGGGGAAGGTGGCCCGCAGGGCCAGAAGAGGTCCATGGGCAAAGTACTTTGAATGGAGAAAAAGCCATGCTCAAAATACGAACATGGCTTTTTCGCTTTTGTATTAAGGGACTAGTCAGAAGGCCAGACCGTTATCTTTGGCGATTTTGCGGATCTCTTCAAGTGAGAGGTTGGTCGAGTCGGTGATGATGCCTATTGGAAGGCCTTTTTTTAAAAGAGACAGCGCGATCTTCATCGAGGCTTTGCGCTCGCCATCAGCGAAACCGTCTTCTTTTGCGACTTCGAGCGCGCGTTTCTGATCCCATTTGAAGTTGACCATATCGAACACCTCACTTTCGTTCTTCTGGAAATAATCTGCTAATATGTCATGTGTCTTGCAGTAGGTAATGGCTTGACGTATGGCAATTTTGAGCTCAAGTCCGTCTCGGAGGCCATCGCGGACTTTCTGTACGAAGATGCTGTAACAGCGAAGCTCGTAGCAGGAATCAAGGAGCCTATTTTGGGTGGAGTAGTTGATGTTGTAACAGTTGACGACGAGCTCAAGGGAATTGGTTGCGTGAGAGAAGGCACTGGAAAGATGGAGTTCCTGGTAGTCGGGTTCGTCGTGACTGCCGTTGTAGAAGACGTAGAATTCCGGCGCGGGAATGGGGATGAGACGCGAGCGGTAGACGAGCTCCCGGGAGTCGAGCTGGCGGCTGTAAAGCTTGGCGATGTACCAGAGCATGCGCAGCGGCATGTTGGGATTCCATGAGCTCTGGTGTTCCATGAGGATGATGTCGCGGTCGCCGATGCGGAAGCTGATGTCATTCTTGATGTCGTTGAAGAACACACCGCGCAGCGTCGTGATCGTGATGTCCTTCGGAGCAACGCTGCGGCCGGTCAGGGCCGTGTAGAGGCTGGCGAGCCGCCGCTTGTCGTTGAAGATGTGACGGAAAAGCGAATCTTTGTAAGACCGTTTCGGCTTCATGGCAGGCACCCTTTCTTTTTGTCTTTATTATATCATATAAAACGAAAGGTTGTCAGGGGCTGGAGGCAGCTAGCAGCAAGACGCTGCGGGATGTATTCCGGCTTCGTCGCGCCGCTAAATGTGAAAGGACAGGGATGAGGGCGCAACGATGCGCGGAGTCGGCTGGCTAAACAAGTTTTCCCCTTGGGGAAAGTGGCCCGCAGGGCCGATAGGGGATTCAGCAGGTATTGGCGTTGCTGCTCGATGAAATGAGATTGTGATACGTGATGTTTGTTTACACGGAAGCACTATGATTCTGCGAGCAGGTACCCCTTCAGTCAGCTGCGCTGACAGCTTCCCCAAGGGGTCGCTCAAAGCCGTCCCCGCGCACGGGCGCGAAGCGCGGGATGCCGGGGGCATCCCCGGAGAAGGTGGCCCGTAGGGCCGGAAGAGGTCCATGGGCAAGGCGCTGCGGGATGTATTCCGGCTTCAGCGCGACGCTGAATGGGGACCAATCTACTACGAACGACAAAGACAGCTCGCCGCCTGCCGCGGCGTTCTGACATTCAGCGCAAAGGATTTTTCTTGTTGGGTCCCAGCCCTGCGGGCAATCGCTCTGCGCCTCCAGGCGGAATACATCCCTCCGCTTGGCTTCTTCTAACAGAACATCGAAGCGAATGCCGTCTCCCGCAGGAGAAGGGGGACCGCAAAACGGTGGAAGA
Source organism: Mitsuokella sp. AF21-1AC (assembly GCF_003458855.1). Taxonomy (NCBI): domain Bacteria; kingdom Bacillati; phylum Bacillota; class Negativicutes; order Selenomonadales; family Selenomonadaceae; genus Mitsuokella; species Mitsuokella sp. AF21-1AC. The sequence goes on along the minus strand of NZ_QRVW01000016.1, from coordinate 15,716 downwards.
GGTCCATGAACGGCAGTGCGTAACCCCTTGTCCAAGGACCTCTTCCGCCTCGCAAGCTCGGCACCTTCCCCGTGCGCGGGGAAGGCAGCGCGTTAGCGGTGGAAGCTTCCCCTTTCGGGGGAAGTGGCCCGCAGGGCCGATAGGGGGCAGGCAGGTATTGGCGTTGTTGTCCAAGAAGGATACATTCTTCTACATTATCAGTCCTGTACCGCAATACAAAAGTTTTACAAAATTTATTTTTATACTGTCTGAGTACGCGCAATCCCTTGTACTGCCTTGATCCTAACTCTAATATCGATGTCTCACCAAGAAAGACTATGAAAAATGGACTAAAATTTCATTACAGTATGATTAAGACTGTGGATAAGAAAGAACCGATATTTAGCACTGTTTTTTTTTTTTTGATATGTGCTACAATCCTCCCGGTTTATGTAGAACGAGAGCCATGATGATGTAAACCGGATTTACATCATATGTATTATGGGAGGGTTTCGTATGAATCGAAAAAAAGCAAAGCAGCTGCGGATCATGCTGGCTGTTATGGCCGTTACAGGGGGTTGCGTGTTCCAGGATCATGCTTGGGCAGCGGAGTTTAACGGAAACCCCGGCACGTATACGGATTTCGTTGACTATGATGGTGAGATCATCACCCCGACTGGCAAGTCTGACTACACATTCGCCAAAGGCGCGCGGCTGAACAATCCGAAAGGGCAAGAAGCCTTTCAGGTTGATGATCCGGGTCAGGATGTGACGATTCATGTCGGTAAGGCAGATGGGCACACATACGATTTTGAAGCAAATGGCTATAATCTTAGTTTCAGAAATATAAATGAAGGTTCACCTGTCAGCAGGTTAACTATTGATGATACCATTGATGGCAAGTCGACCGGAGCGGACTATCATTTTACGAACAATGAGAAGAGCCGGGAAGACGAAGAAAGCGGCTCAGTGAAGACGCTGTTCTTCTATGGGAACTCTGAGACTGCAATTAAAGGTCATTCCGTAACCATTGATTCGGCTCGATACAGAGATACTACGATTACGCCGAAAAAAAACAGCCATGGCATATTGTCTTCCAATGCCAAAAGCGTACAGTTTGATCTGTCTGGAGACTTTAACCTCGACAATGAGCAGCGGGGCATTTACATGACCGCGGATACGCACGACAGCTCTATGGATATCCAGGCCAAAAATATTCAGATAACCTGTAAGGACCCAAATGAAAATCTTTTGTATAGTCGGGTAGGTGTTTCGGCATACGGAGATCCATATACCTCAACATTGCAGATGAACTCCGCGGGCGATATCAATATATCTGGCTACAGCATTGCTTTGCAGGGGCTGGGCTATGTAGATATGAAGCTTGAGGGCAAGAATATCACACTGGACGGCAATCCGTCAGATGGCAAAAGCTTACGGGGCGTATTCTTGAATGGCGCATCGCCAGAGGAAAGTAAGATTGCGTTAAAGGCTCAGAACTCGCTGGACATCATTGGGGGAACAGGAGAAAACGGGTATGGCGTAAAAAATACGGCTGGTGCCGTGACGGGATCTGCTGAGAATATTTCTGTATCCGGTTCTGTGGATGCGCTTTACAGCGATTTCGGCGGAACGATTCAGATGACAGCCAATCATGCCGAATATCAGGGAAATTTGATGTCCTATAGTGACAGCGCGATTCAGCTCAATGCGGACACCAATATTATCAAGGGAAATGTTACGGCCTTGGATGGCAGTATGGTTACCTTTGATGGGAAGCAGGAAGATGGAAGCGGCACGGTGACGATCCTGAATGCAGGCGGGGCTGGCGTTTTGGCAGGGATTTATAACCCCGCAGAAGAGCATGCATTATCGGAAGTAACTGTCAAGCAGAATGCTGTTGTAAATGTTCATGATGACAGTAATGACCGCAGCTATCAGGATAAGGAATTTACCGATGTCGATTCTTCCGCTTTGATGGCGCAGACGAATTCGAAGATCACGGTGGACAAAGCTCAGGGCATCTACGGCAACATCACGGCGGATATCGATACGACAGCGGCGCCGGCTGCGGATGCAAAGACCGGCGGCACGGTTGACGTGACGACGGCGGCAGGCGGCGAGATCAAGGGCAATATCTCGGCCGGTCATGGCGGTACGGCGAATATCACGCTGGCGAAGGGCGACTGGGAAGGCCGCGCCACGGATTATCAGGGTACGGATGCAGCCGGCACGACGAATCTGACCATGCAGGACGGTGCGGCCTGGCATATGAGGGGCGACAGTTATCTGACTTCGCTGAACAATACCTCGTCGCTGGTCGATATGAAGGCGCATGATGCGTATCAGACGCTGCATATCGGCACATTCACGGGAAAGAATGGCACGTTCCTCATGAAGACGGACCTTGACAGCCAGACGGATGGCGATAAGATTCAGATCGCTGATGCGGCGGCCGGCAGTCAGGGCAGCGTGCAGGTTTACGACAAGAGTTTCCTCACGGGCAAGGAGGTGACCGGCGTCAGGAATCTGCTGCTCATCACGGATGAAAGCAGGAACGCCGTATTTGCCGGCAAGTCCCTCGATAAAGGCGGGCTCTGGGATGTGACACCGACCATTCAGCGCGGCGATACGGTAAAGGATGCGCAGGGGAATGTCGTTGGGAAAGAGACGGAATGGTACCTGACGAAAATCCAGAAGAGCATCAACAAGGATACGAAGCCTTTGCTCGGTGTGGCGGATTACGCCTATGGCTCGTACCGCATGGATATCGAGACACTGCGCCAGCGCATGGGCGAGCTGCGCTTCCTCAAAGACAAGCAGGATGCGTCGGGCATCTGGGCGCGCATGTACGGCGGCGAGTTCGACGGCCCGGGCTACGACAGCCGCTATCACGCTTTGCAGCTCGGCTATGATTACGCGGCGGATCCCAAGAGCTTCTACGGCTTCTTCGGCGAGCGCGGCATTGCTTCGCCGCATTACGACTACGGCACGAGCAGCAACCATTCGCTTGCGGCTGGTGTCTACGGCACCTGGTTCGGCGATTCGGGCGTCTACACGGACGCCGTCGCCAAGTGGGGACGCGACGATGTGGACCTTCATACGTTTGGCTCGTATCCGGATCAGGCGAATTACCGCACGCGTGCGGCGAGCCTGAGCCTCGAGTATGGCAAAACGATGAAGCTCAATGACAAGGGGCTCTTCATCGAGCCGCAGGCCCAGCTCGTCTACGGCCATCTCGGCAGCACGCACTACACGACGGCCCGCGAGAAGCAGGTCCATCTCGATGACTACGACAGCTTCATCGGCCGTATCGGCTTCGTCTTCGGCCGCCGCACGCCGGATGCTGAAAAGCCGCTCGACTACTACCTGCGCCTCTCCGCGCTGCACGAGTTCGGCGGCCGCCGCGGCATGCACTTCTCTGCAGCCGACGGCGAGACAATGGACTGGTCGCGTGACTACGGCAGCACCTGGTACGAAGCCAGCCTCGGCGGCACGTACCGCCTGAATGACCGCACGACGCTCTACGGCGACGTCCAGCGCTCGTTCGGCAGCGACTGGCACAAGAAATGGCAGGGCAACATCGGCATCAACTGGCAGTTCTGATAGAAAAAATGACGCAGCAGACATCACGCCTGCCGCGTCATTTTTGCATTGCCGTCCCCGCGCACGGGGAAGGGGGACCGCGAAGCGGTGGAAGAGGTCCTTGAGCTGGTGGGCATGAACAATGATCGATTGCAAGTCTTTACATGCAGCGTAACCCCGCGCAGGGGTGCGAAGCGCGGGATGCTGGTGGCATCCCCGGGTGTGGCCTGGAGGGCCGAAAGGGGACTATGAGCGAGGATATGCGTACGACCGATGATGCTGCGGGATATATTCCGGCTTCAGCGCGCAGCTGAATGTGACCCAACTGACTGTGAGAAGCAAAGGTACTTCGCCGCCTGCCGCGGCGTTCCGACATCCGGCGTGAAGAGTTTTTCGTATTGGGCCCCATCCCTGCGGGCAATCGCTGCACGCCTCCAGGCGGAACACATCCCTCCGCTCGGGTTCCTCATGCCCTTTTGTAGAACAAGAGCGCGGCAAGTCGCGCAGCCTTCCCCGCGCACGGGGAAGGGGGACCGCGTAAGCGGTGGAAGAGGTCTATGGACGGACGGGCAGGGACTATACTCGATTGGAAGTCCTCACAAGCGTCGCAGCCCCGCGTGTGGGGGCGCGAAGCGCGGGATGCCGGTGGCATCCCCGGGTGTGGCCCGCAGGGCCGAAAGGGGTCCATGGACGAGGACCTGCGCATATTTCGATTTGCATGGAAATGACAAGTTGCTGCGAGCCGTCACCCCTTCAGTCAGCTGCGCTGACAGCTTCCCCCAAGGGGACGCCATCTGCACGAGCCCCAGCCTTCCCCGCGCACGGGGAAGGGGGACCGCGAAGCGGTGGAAGAGGTCCATGGACGGACGGGGAAGAACAATACATAACTGCAAGTCCTCACAAGCGTCGCAGCCCCGCGCACGGGGGCGCGAAGCGCGGGATGCCGGTGGCATCCCCGGGTGTGGCCTGAAGGGGCGGAAGAGGTCCATGGACGAGGACCTGCGTATATTTCGATTTGCATGGAAATGACAAGTTGCTGCGAGCCGTCACCCCTTCAGTCAGCTGCGCTGACAGCTTCCCCCAAGGGGGCGCCATCTGCACGAGCCCCAGCCTTCCCCGCGCACGGGGAAGGGGGACCGCGTAAGCGGTGGAAGAGGTCCATGGACGGACGGGGAAGGTCACGCGACTCGTTACAGTCGTGCGTTCTGTCGAAGAAGACGAGCCTGAAGCCTGAAGACGCGAAAGGAGCTGCCGTTTGGCAGCTCCTTTTTGGTGGTGTGTCAGTTTTTGCGGTCGACGCCCCAGGCGTAGACGCCGCGTTCATCGCCTAAGATGGCAGGGTCGAAGACGGGCTCCTCGATGCCCTGTTTTTTCTGCTTGACGTAGTCAAACAGCGCGATGCGCGCGTATTTGGAGAGACGCGCGACGGCGTAGAGGTTCGTGAGGCAGAGGAAGCCCATGAAGAGGTCGGCGAGGTTCCAGACGAGGGAGAGTTCGGCGAGGCAGCCGAAGAGGACCATGAGCACGACGCCGATGCGGAAGACGGTCAGTGCCTTTTTCGTGTTGCCCTCGAAGAAGGCGATGTTGATTTCGCCGTAGTAGTAGTTGCCGACAATCGAGCTGAAGGCGAACATCAGGATGAGAATGGCGACGGCCGCCGGGGCCATGGGGCCGAAGATGCTCGCGAGCGAGGCCTGGGCGAGCGCGATGCCCGTGAGGTCGCCGCCGATTGTGTACTGGCCCGTCAGCAGCACGATGAAGGCCGTGGCCGAGCAGACAATCCAGGTGTCGACGTAGACGCCAAACGACTGCACGAGGCCCTGCTTGATGGGGTGCGTGACGTCGGCCGTGGCCGCGGCGTTCGGCACGGAGCCTTCGCCGGCTTCATTCGAGAAGAGGCCGCGCTTGACGCCCGTGAGGATGGCCGTGCCGAGTCCGCCGCCGACGGCTGCCTGCGGCGAGAAGGCGTCGTGGAGGATCAACGCGAACATCGAGGGAATCATGCCGATGTGCAGCACGATGATGACGAAGGCTGTCAAAAGGTAGAGGCCCGCCATGATCGGCACGAGGAATTCCGTGAATTTCGCGATGCGCGTCATGCCGCCGAAGATGACGAGGGCCGTGAGCACGCAGAGGAAGGCGGCCGAGAGCAGCGGGTCGATGCCGAATGCCGTCTTCGCGGAGAGCGCGATGGTATTGGCCTGGACCGAGACGTAGATGAGGCCGAACGTCACGGAAATCAGGATGGCGAAGAGCTTGGCGATGCCGGGCTGGCCGAGCGCGTTCTTGATGTAGTACGCGGGGCCGCCGTGGAATTTGCCGTTGCCGCGCGGCAGCTTGTAGATCTGCGCGAGCGTGCTCTCGACAAAGCCCGTCGCACAGCCGAGGAAGGCGATGGCCCACATCCAGAAGACGGCGCCCGGGCCGCCCGTGACGATGGCAATGGCGACGCCCGCGATGTTGCCGACGCCGACGCGTGAGGCCGTGCTGACGCAGAAGGCCTGGAACGAGCTGATGGCCTCGCCTTCGGTTTTCTTGCCGATGCCCTCGGTCAGGAGGCGCAGCATCTCGGGCAGCAGCCGCAGCTGCACGAAGCGCGTCGAGAATGTGAACCAGAGGCCGCAGCCGACGAGCACGACGATGAGGACGTAGGACCAGAGTACATTGTTGATTGCATTGACAATCGAGTTCAGGATTTCCATTTCATCAAACTCCATTTCTGCCGGTGATCCGTTTTAACTATAAAAAAATGACATACCTATTATATAGAATATTTCTAAGGCGGTCAAGCCTGGCACGCCATCGCAACGAACCAGGCACAACGGCCGCGGTACGCAGGCAATCATGGGCCGCCGGCGGCCATAGATTACAGGCAGCCAGGGAGTGTGAGCGCATGAAAATCTGGCTCCGGCCGGCCGCACGGGGGCTATGACGCTGAACGGCAGGTGGAGCGGAAGCGGCGAAGTCATGGGAACCGGGCAAAAAAAAGAGGACGAGGCTCGCGGGGCTGCGAACTTCGTCCTTTATGGCAAACTACGATTTATTGGGTATGTGGGTATGGAATCCGGCTATGCACTTATTTGACGTAAGCCGTGATCTTCTGGAAGTGGCGCTGGAAGAACTCCTCAGCGACCTGCGGGAACAGGGCGTAGGAGAGAACATCCTCATCCGACGGATTCAGATAGCCTTTGTCCTTGAGCTCCGCCTTGAAGTCGGCGAACGTCTTGGCCTTGGCATCCTCGATGGAGCAATCCTCGATGATGTCTTCCGGTGCGATGCCGAGCGTCTTCGTCAGGAAGTCGCGGTCGACAGGAACCGGCGTGCGGCCGAACTTGCCGCGGGCAAGATCCTTGAACTCCGTCGGGACCATCTTGTAGCGCTCGCCGGCCATGACGTTGAACGTGGCCATCGTGCCGACAATCTGGGAGGACGGCGTGACGAGCGGCGGATAACCGAGGTCCTTGCGGACGCGCGGCATCTCGTCGAGCAGGTCCTGATACTTGTCTTCCATGCCGGCTTCCTTGAGCTGGTTGGCGAGGTTCGAGAGCATGCCGCCCGGGATCTGGAAGTCGAGGACGTTCGGGTTGATGTCGAAATAGCCCTTGAGGTTGAATTCCTTGATGAGGCGTTTCTTGACTTCGAGGAAGTACTTGGAAATCGGCGTGAGCTGCTGGACATCGATGCCCGTGTCGTGCTCCGTGCCTTCGAGCATGCGGATCATCGTCTCCGTGCACGGCTGGGACGTATCGGAGGAGAACGGTGCGAGTGCGCAGTCGATGACGTCGACGCCGGCTTCAACAGCCTTGAGGTACGTTGCATGGCCGAAGCCCGACGTGCAGTGCGTGTGGAGCTCAACCGGGATATCGAGGGCAGCCTTGAGTTTCTTGACGAGGTCCTCGGCGACATACGGCTTCAGGAGGCCGGACATATCCTTGATGCAGATGGAATGGCAGCCCATCTCCTGCAGCTGTTTGGCGAGGTCGACGAACATTTCGTTCGTGTGGACCGGGCTGACCGTGTAGACGAGGCAGCCCTGGACTTCCGGCTTCTCCGGGCATTTGAGGGCGGCATCGATGGCCACGCGCAGGTTGCGGACATCGTTGAGGGCATCGAAGATACGGAAGACGCCGACGCCGTGTGCCGAAGCCTTCTGGACGAATTTCTCGACGACATCGTTGGAGTAGTGGTTGTACCCGAGGAGGTTCTGGCCGCGCAGCAGCATCTGGATCGGGGTCTTGAGCTTGGATTTCAGCGTATCCAGACGCTCCCACGGATCTTCATCGAGGAAACGCAGGCAGGTATCAAACGTGGCACCGCCCCAAGCTTCAAGAGCCTTGTAACCGACGGCATCGAGTGCCTCAAGCTGCGGCAGCATGTCAGACGTGCGCATGCGCGTCGCGCAGAGGGACTGATGACCATCGCGCAGGACAGTCTCCATGATTTGAACGGGTTTCTTAGCCATAGATAACACTCTCCTTAGGATAATTGCTCCATAAATGGAACTTATTGAGAATACATAGTTAAAATGGGCAAAAACGTTTTGTGAAATAGGGGAAACGCGCGTCGTACATTGTTTTTCACGAGTTCACACAAATTCGCATCACAAGACTAGTATAGGTACTAAAAATGACTTTGTCAATGGAGAACGTGATTTTTTTCCCATACGATAACCAATTCGAATCATTAGCTGTGTTTATCCAATCATAAAAGAATCGTTTCGATAACATGCGGCTATAGTACGCCGAAAGAGACGAAAAAACGGCCAAAAAATCCGCATAAACCAGCCGAAAAAATAGGGCTGGCGGCAGATCGGGGACAGGTGAAAAAAGCGCCCACGGCAGAAAGCTGCTGTGAGCGCGGGGGATAGCTTCGGCGGGCCGTTTTCGTCTGCATGCTGCTTTTTGCTTATCGAAGCTGCTTTTGGATGAAGTCCCGGTAGGCTGCGGCGAGGGACTGCGTGATGGGGCCGGGCTCGCCCGTGCCGATGGGCTTGCCGTCGATCTTCGTGACGGAGGCGATGCCGCGCGCGGTGCTTGCGACGAAGGCTTCCTCGGCTGTCAGCGCGAAGGCCGGCGCGAACGCCTTCTCGACAACGGTCAGCTGGAGCTGCGGGAAAATCTGCCCGAGGAGCTGCGCGCGCGTCACGCCGCTGCGGATGAGGTGGCCTTCAGGATGCGTCCAGATAAGGCCGTCCTTGACGATGAAGAAATTGGCGTCGGTGCCCTCCGTGATGAGGTTCGTATCCTGGCGGCAGAGGATGGCCGTATCGGCGTGGCGGCGCATGGCTTCCTCCTGCGCGAGCACGTTGCCGAGCCGGTTCAGGGAATTGATGTCGCAGCGCAGCCAGCGGCAGTCCTCGGCAAAGATGGCTGCAATCCCTTTTGGTGCGTTGTCATCCGTTTCGCTGCCGGCGTCGTCCGCTTCCCCTGCGGCCTTACCGAGGTCGTGGATGGCAGCCGAGAGCAGCGGCACGACCATTTTGGGGAAGGCGAGGCCGCTGCTGCCGAGGCCGCGCGTCACCTGCAGGCGGATGAGGCCGTTTTTGACGCCGCTCCTTTTGATGAGGTCCTCGTGGATGGCCGTGAGTTCCTCATCCATGTAAGTGATCGGGATGGCAAGCTCGCGCAGCGACCGGCGCAGGGACTTGATATGCTCGGGCAGCGCGAAGCATCTGCTGTCATAGACGCGCGTGACCTCGAAGGCTCCGTCGCCCATCGCATAGCCACGGTCGTTAACGGCCGCCGCGGCTTCATCAAGCGGCACGAACGCGCCATCAAAGAATCCATAATCCATATGGTATCATCCTTTCATCTGAGTCTGGGGCCCGCCGCTGCACGCCGCAGGCCGCTTCCTTCATTATATCATATCCGGCAAAATTTGCCGTGGCCCCACGCTGGCAGATTGGCCCTGCCGGAAACTGTGAGCGGGCAGCCGTCGCTTGCTGTTCTCATACGAACAACCTTTCTGTTACAGGGCTGGACCTGGCTTAGAATTTACTAGAAATTTCCCGCGGGGTATTGGTTTTTCCAGAGAGCCTTGTTATAATGGAAGAAATCATTGTGCTGATAGACGGTGCGTTATCGTTACAGGCGCGCGGTACGAAGCAGAAGAAAAGGGGTAATGTGTAAATGAAACTCGTAGTAACGGTTGTCGGCAAAGACCGCGTGGGCATCATCGCCATGGTCAGCCAGATCCTGGCCGAGAACAACGTCAACATCCTGAACATCAACCAGAACATCATGGACGGTTTCTTCAACATGGTCATGATCGCCGAGATCAGCGAGAGCAAGATCAAGCTCGCCGAGCTGCAGAAGACGCTCAAGGAGAAGGGCCAGGAGATCAACGTCGAGATCAAGGCCCAGCATGAGGACATCTTCAACGTCATGCACCGCATCTGATTGAGCATGCGCCGCATCTGAGTGAGACAGAAGGGAAAGGACAAGTATCTGTGATAACGATTGATGATATTTTAGAAACAAACCGTATGATTACGGAGAACAAGCTCGATGTCCGCACGATCACGATGGGCATTTCGCTGCGCGACTGTGCGCATCCGAACATCGAGAAATTCTGCCAGAACGTCTACGACAAGATCACGACGTCGGCGGAATTCCTCGTCAAGACGGGCGAGGACATCGAGGCGGAGTACGGCATCCCCATCATCCACAAGCGCGTCTCGGTCACGCCGATTGCCATCGCGGCCGATGCCTGCAAGACGGATTCCTACGTGCCGGTCGCCGAGGCCATGGACCGCGCGGCCAAGGAAGTCGGCATCAACTTCATCGGCGGCTTCTCAGCCCTCGTCGAGAAGGGCTTCACGCACGGCGACCGCGTGCTCATCAACTCAATCCCGCAGGCACTCGCGACGACGGATCTCGTCTGCTCGTCCGTGAACCTCGGCTCGACGAAGACGGGCATCAACATGGACTGCGTGCGCGAGATGGGCGAGGTCATCAAGCGCACAGCTGAGCTCACGCGCGACCAGCAGGCCTTAGGCTGCGCGAAGCTCGTCGTCTTCTGCAACGCGCCGGGCGACAACCCCTTCATGGCCGGTGCCTTCCACGGCGTCAGCGAGGCCGACAAGGTCGTCAGCGTCGGCGTCTCGGGCCCGGGCGTCGTCAAGCACGCGCTCGAGGACCTCAAGGGCGCGGATTTCACGGAAGTCGCCGAGACCATCAAGAAGACAGCCTTCAAGATCACGCGCGTCGGCCAGCTCGTCGCGCGCGAGGCCTCGAAGCGTCTCGGCGTGCCGTTCGGCATCATCGATCTGTCGCTGGCCCCGACGCCGGCCGTCGGCGACAGCGTCGCGCGCATCATCGAGGAAATGGGCATCGAGAGCTGCGGCGCGCCGGGCACGACGGCCGCACTCGCCCTCCTCAACGACGCCGTCAAGAAGGGCGGCCTCATGGCCTCTTCGCACGTCGGCGGCCTCTCGGGCGCCTTCATCCCGGTCAGCGAGGACGAGGGCATGATTCACGCCGTCTCGGAGGGCAGCCTCTCGATTGAGAAACTCGAGGCCATGACGTGCGTCTGCTCCGTCGGCCTTGACATGATCGCCATCGAGGGTGACACGACGGCCGCGACGATCTCGGGCATCATCGCCGACGAAGCCGCCATCGGCATGATCAACAACAAGACGACGGCCGTGCGCGTCATCCCGGTCCCGGGCAAGAAAGTCGGCGACGTCGTCGAGTTCGGCGGTCTCCTCGGCTACTGCCCAATCGTCCCCGTGCGCAACCAGTACAGCTCCGAGGCGTTCATCGCGCGCGGCGGCCGCATCCCGGCGCCGATCCGCAGCCTGACGAACTGAGGCAGCGGAAGCAGTTTGGGCCGCTGAGGCGCCTTTGGCCGCGGAAGCAGCTTGAGCTGCTCGGGCCGCATCTTGCCAGACGGTCGGAATCTGCTATAATGGAATAAATCGTGAAACTCAGGAAAGGGCTCAATTCATGGATTGGGCCCTTCCTTTTGCCATGACAGGAAGTGGATTTATGCGCATTACCAAGAAAATACGGGCCGAGCAGCTCGCCATCCTCGAGGAGACGTACCGCGGCGCGAAGCCCGAACTCATTTTCCATAACGCTTTCGAGCTCCTCATCGCCGTCATCCTCTCGGCGCAGTGCACCGACAAGCGCGTCAACGTCACGACGAAGCGGCTCTTCGCGAAGGTCCACGGCCCCGAGGACATCGTCGCGATGGGCCTGCCGGCGCTCGAGAATGAGATCCGCGACTGCGGGCTCTTCCGCAACAAGGCCAAGAACATCCTCGCGGCCTGCCAGATGCTCTGCACGCAGTACGGCGGCGAGGTCCCCGCGGACTTCGAGGAGCTCCAGAAGCTGCCGGGCGTCGGGCGCAAGACGGCCAACGTCGTCATGAGCGTGGCCTTCCATCAGCCGGCCATCGCCGTCGACACCCACGTCTTCCGCATCGCGAACCGGCTGAAGCTCGCGACGGGCACGACACCGCTCGCCGTCGAGCAGGGCCTCATGAAGAACATCCCGCGCGAAAAATGGTCCGACGCGCATCACTGGCTGATCTGGCACGGCCGCAAGATCTGCAAGGCCAGGAAGCCCGCCTGTGACATCTGCCCGCTCGCACCCGTCTGCCCAAGCTGTGAGGCTGCAGCAGACACGCCGGCCAAGGCGTTACGCTCTGCCAAAGCCGCCAAAGACGCACCGGCAGCCAAAGATGCACCGGAAAAGGAGAGGAAATAACAGAATGGAATACCGCAAAGCAACCTTTCAGGATATCGAAGCGATCTATGATCTCGTCAACAACTACGCGACGGACGGCGTCATGCTCGCGCGTGCGCGCAACACGCTCTACGAGACGCTGCGCGACATGATCGTCGCGGTCGACGATGACGGCAAAGTCGTCGGCGTCGGCGGCCTGCACATGATCTGGGACAAGCTCGCCGAAGTCCGCACGATGGCCATCTCGCCCGCACTCACGCGGCAGGGCATCGGCGCCGAGATTGTGCGCCGCCTCATCGAGGAGGGCGATGCGCTGGGCGTCGAGAAGTACTTCACGCTGACGTACAAGCCGGGCTTTTTCCAGAAGCTGGGCTTCCAGACGATCACGAAGGAAGAGCTGCCGCACAAGGTCTGGAAGGAATGCATCGACTGCCCGAAATTTCCGAACTGCGACGAGATCGCCATGGTGCGCGTCTGAGCCGTGCCTGCCATCGCGGGCGGGCGTGTGACACGCGGGCCGCGGGTGGTTCAGACGCCTGCCTTTGTTGATATAAATGTCTGCAAGGACGGTACAGTTTTTGCCGTTTTTGCGAAAAAACGTTGACAATTCCCGCAAAAACTGTTATCGTAATATACATCAAGTGAAATGCGACGATTGAGAGAAGTACTCCGAGGACTTCCTGACAGAGAGCGGCGGGCCGGTGAAACGCCGCAGGAGGCACGGACGAAATACACTCAGGAGCAGCAGGCTGAAAGGAGTAGGCCGCGCCGGAATGCCACCGTTATCAGAGGCTAGGATATGTCAGTATCCGAAAGGAGAGGCTTGCATCGGCAAGCAGGGTGGTACCACGGGTATATCAGCTCGTCCCTGTAGAGGGGCGGGCTTTTTTTGTTTCGGGACATGTCCAATTCTCATCACCACCGCCATCATCCGCAGAAACAGGGGAGGAACTCATTATGATCATTGTCATGAAACCGAATGCCACGAAAGAGAACATCGAACACATCGAGGACCGCCTGCACCAGGTTGGCCTCAAGGCCCACCTCTCGACGGGCGAGGACTGCACGATCATTGGCGTCATCGGCGACCGCAAGAAGATCGCGAACCTCGAGATGAACATGATGGAAGGCGTCGAGAAGACCGTGCGCATCACGGAGAAATACAAGCTCGTCAGCCGCCATTTCCATCCGGAAGACACCATCGTCGACGTCGACGGCGTCAAGATCGGCGGCAAGGAAGTCGTCGTCATGGCAGGGCCGTGCTCTGTTGAGAGCATCGACCAGCTGCGCGAGGCTGCGCATGCCGTGAAACAGGGCGGCGCCCAATTCCTGCGCGGCGGTGCGTTCAAGCCGCGCACGAGCCCGTACGATTTCCAGGGACTCGCCGAGGAAGGCCTCAAGATGCTGCGCCAGGTCGCCGATGAAGAGGGCCTCAAGGTCGTCACGGAGATCGTCGACAAGGACGACATCGAGCTCGTCGGCAAATACGCCGATGTCTACCAGGTCGGCGCGCGCAACATGCAGAACTTCCAGCTCTTAAAGGCGCTCGGCAAGGCGAAGAAACCCGTCATGCTCAAGCGCGGCCTCGCGGCAACGATCAGCGAATGGCTCAACGCGGCCGAATACATCATGGCGGGCGGCAACGAGCAGGTCATCTTCTGCGAGCGCGGCATCCGCACGTATGAGACGTTCACGCGCAACACGCTCGACCTCAGCGCCGTTGCAGCCGTCAAGGAACTCTCGCATCTGCCAATCATCGTCGACCCGAGCCACGGCACGGGCCGCTGGGAAATGGTGCGCCCGATGGCACGCGCTGCCGTCGCCGCGGGCTGTGACGGCCTCATCATCGAGGTCCATCCGCATCCGGAAGTCGCGCTTTCAGACGGCGACCAGAGCCTGACGCCGAAGAACTTCAACGCGCTCATGAGCGAGCTCGGCAAGATCTGCGAAGTCATGGGGCGTACATTATGAGCCAGATGAACCAAGCGAAATTGAAATTTGCCATCATCGGCGTCGGCCTCATCGGCGGCTCGCTCGGCCTCTGCCTCAAGGACAAGCTCGGCGACGCCATCTACATCACGGGCCTCTGCCGCCACCAGTCCTCGATGGACAAAGCCGTCGCGCTCGGCGCCGTCGACTACGCATCGTCGGACCTTCCGTCCGTCGTCGCGGACGCCGACATCGTCTTTCTGAGCCCGCCGGTTCTCCAGATCGTGCCGATGGTCGAAAAGATCCTGCCGTATTTAAAGCCCGGCACCATCCTCACCGACGCAGGCAGCACGAAGGGATACATCTGGCAGCACCTGCAGAAGATCCTGCCGAAAGACATCTACTACATCGCCGGCCATCCGATGACGGGCCGCGAGAAAAGCGGCGTCGAGGCCGCCGTCAAGGACCTCTTCGTCGGCAAAGCCTACGTCATCGTTGAAGACACCGGCGCGCCGCCTGAGGCCCACGCAAAGCTCATGAGCGTGCTCCAGTACACGGGTGCGAACTTCACGACGCTCGACATCGCCCAGCACGACCGCTGCGCCTCTGTCATCAGCCATGTGCCGCACGTCACGGCCGCCGCGCTCGTGACGCTTTTAAACCGCTCGGGCGACGACCGCGAGTCGTGCATCAAGCTCATCGGCGGCGGTTTCAAGGACACGACGCGCATCGCCTCCTCGAACGCCGACATGTGGGCCGATATCTGCATGACGAATGGTGACGCCATCGCCAGCGACCTGAAGAACCTCCAGAATATCCTCGGCGAAGTCATCGGCGCCATCGAGCGCCACGACCGCGCCGCCATCCACGACTACTTCGCCGCGTCCAAAGCCTGCCGCGACAGCCTGCTCGAAAACGCCACGAAGAAATTCGATCCCAATTAATACTCTGTACCAAACATACCGCACGCAAAAACGCCCTGACGAGAAACCGTCAGGGCGTTTTTATGCGAGCCCAAGCCTTCCCCTCTGGGGAAAGGGGACCGTGTCAGCGGTGGATGAGGTCTATGGCCGGCAGAGTGCGACAGCGTCCTCGTCCCCGCCTTCCACATTTAGCCGCGTGCTGAAGCCGGAATACATCCAGCAGCGCCTTTTACGCCTGTTTACATCGAGCTGCTGCACGAGCCCCCAGCTGTCCCCGCGCACGGGGAAAGTGGCCCGCAGGGCCGAAAGGGGTCCATGGGCGAGGTTCCGCGCATATTTCGATTTAC
>NZ_QRVW01000016.1:0-253 GCF_003458855.1 Mitsuokella sp. AF21-1AC | reverse complement strand
ATATTTCGATTTGCATGGAAATGACAAGTTGCTGCGAGCCGTCACCCCTTCAGTCAGCTGCGCTGACAGCTTCCCCCAAGGGGACGCCATCTGCACGAGCCCCAGCCTTCCCCGCGCACGGGGAAGGGGGACCGCGAAGCGGTGGAAGAGGTCCATGGACGGACGGGGAAGAACAATACATAACTGCAAGTCCTCACAAGCGTCGCAGCCCCGCGCACGGGGGCGCGAAGCGCGGGATGCCGGTGGCATCCCC